>DAIAOV010000070.1 GCA_027437055.1 Legionella sp.
GAAAAACGGTCAAAATTACCCCGGTATTAAAGACCCCGTTGTTGATGAGTTGGTGGAACTTGTGATCAACTCTCCGGACAGACCTACCCTTACAGCTCGGGTGCGAGCTTTAGATCGTGTCTTGCTTTGGGGATATCCCCAAAATTTGACACAAAAGATTTATAACATTGGAAGGTTTTAAAACCTATTCGATCTCATGGTGGCCAGAGGCAGAATCGAACTGCCGACACGAGGATTTTCAGTCCTCTGCTCTACCGACTGAGCTATCTGGCCCCGAGGGTTGCTATTAGACTCTGAGATGCGTTTTGAGTCAAGCTTTATTTATATTTTTTTTGAAAATAATTACTTTTGATAGGCAATTGCTATTTCTGTGCCCAATAAAGCGTTATTTTTGATCAATTCAATGTTCGCTTCTAAGCTCCTGCCCGCAGTTAACTCGGCTATCCTTCGTAATAAAAATGGGGTAGGTGCTTTACCATTGATATTTTTTGCCTCTTTATGAGCTTGTTGGATGAACGGCATAATTTCATCGTCTGAAATTTCTGCCTCTACAGGGATGGGGTTAGCAATGACTATCCCATTATTCATCTGTAACATACGTTGGTACTTCATTAGCTTGGCTACTTCATGTGCACTATCTAAGCGATGAATTACTGGAATACCACTAGAACGACTATAAAATGCTGGAAATTCATTAGTGGCGTAACCTATAACAGGTACTCCTTGAGTTTCCAGGACCTCCAGTGTTTTGGGTAAATCCAAGATGGATTTAGCACCAGAACAGATAACAGTGACCGGTGTATTAGCAAGCTCCATAAGATCTGCAGAAATATCAAAGCTTGAGCTCACTTCTGGATGAACCCCACCAATACCGCCCGTGACAAATAAGGGCAAGTTTGCCAGATGAGCACAAAACATAGTTGTGGCAACCGTAGTACTTGCAGTCATTCTACGACTTAAAACGTAGGCAATATCACTGCGAGAGGCTTTCATTATTTCTTTGTTTTCAGCAAGGTGTTCCATAATTTTGGGACTAAGACCAATATGGATTTGTCCTTGATAAAGGGCAATAGTAGCTGGAACAGCTCCTTGTTTGCGAACTATAGACTCAACCTGAATGGCTGTAGATAAATTATCAGGGTAGGGCATACCATGCGAGATAATTGTAGATTCTAATGCAACTACAGGTTTTTGGTCATGGATTGCATCTTCTACTTCAGGGTTAATATGCAGTAGTTCGTGAAACATATATTCTTCCTTTATTCTTTCGCCCTATAACCAGATGGTTTTTCAGAACCTTCCCCAAAAAAATATTTTTGCATTTCTTCTTTTAAAAATTCTCGCGAATTGGCTTCCAACAAATTAAGCCGATATTCATTAATGAGCATGGTTTGATGAGCTAACCACATATTCCATGCTTTTTGAGAGACTTCATTAAATAATTTATCACCTAGAGGTCCAGGAAAAGGTGGTTTTTTCATGCCTTCGGCTTCTTCTTTTAATTTACAACAAAATACAGTTCTGCTCATTTTTTATCCGTTTTTTTTGCCTCATTTCGTACTGTAACCATAGAGAGCAATGATGACAGCGAGTGTCTAAGAGACTTTTTTATCAGGAAGTCCATTATCCTGGAAAAAAAGGCTCAAAGCTACTGCATCATCTAATCAGCACGACTCTTTACTTGAGCTTGTAAAATATGCTGTGACAATAATTGTTCTTGCTCCACTGTTAAGCCACTAAATGCGACTGAGGTGCGATAATGAGACTCCGTCTGATATTGGCTATAAACGACTGTTGCATCAAGGATAATAGGAATCATCTTCGGTTTGGTATAGATGACAATTTTTAAGGGAGTTTTTTCTTTGATGAGTTCATTAGTTCTAAAAGCCATCCCCCCCAAGCTAATATTGACTTTACGAATCTGTACTTTATGCGTCATGAGCATTTGACGACATAAATAATCAATCTTAGCATTTAACAGATTAAGATAATGGGCTAATGCGGGTTCTTTTAATCCCATTGCTTGTGTTAATTCTGCCAGTTCATAATCTATATTTTGGAAGTATTGTGCTGCCTCCATATAGCGTTGGCCACTTTCACCTAATAACTGATTGGTTATTGCGATGTCGGAACAGAATTCCCCGGGATTTAGGATTCGATAATCGAAGTATAAATGATCATCTATCCGAAAATGTTGACGTCTTTCATGTACTGGCATAATAACTCCATTAAGTCCGTTTGATGAAAAATATCTTTTTCATAGTTCCATATATTGATTACCTAAGGTAATTTCCTCGTCTAATCGTATTTTTTGGAATTATTGCATTCAGATATTAATATTTTAATCGATGTTTGATTTAAATTCATAGAAAAGCATAGGAATAATTAGACTTACTATAACTATAGACATAGTTTGAGCTATTAGTAAAAAAATAATTCATTTTGTTGTGAATAAAGAAGCTAATTCTCCTTATCCTTAAAAGAATAAGGGGAATTAGTAATCAGTGAATTATAAACACGGTTTTAACCAATAGGCTTAACCAAATTGTTGTTGCAATAGTGGGGCTGCTTCTTCTTGTTGCAATTCGTCGGATACAGGCGGTTCAAAATTAATATCCTTAATACGGATTCTTTCTTGAGGCAGCTTTACTTTATCTGAGCCGTGATCGCCCCGTAGAATCGTGGTACGAAAACTTGCTACGTTAGGTAAAGCAAAAAGGGTAAATCTTCCGCTATTATGACGAACAGGTCCTGCTTTCTTTTTGAGGGGAGTTTCGCTCTCAACCGTATCATTGTGATGAATCACTGTAGTACCAGTGGGTAGAGGTTCATTCTCCTTATCGTGAATCACTGTAGTGCCATTAGGCAATTGAGTTTTATTTTCTTCTGCTGACGGCTCTTCTTTCTTATCTAGGATCACCATGGTCCCCGTAAGTGATAACTCCTCTTCTTCTGAAGATTCTTCGTCGTCTTCTTCAGTAGATGACGATACTGTAAGAGTTTCCCTTGGGAGAGAAATAGTCGATGATTGTTGTTCTTTGTGAACATCCTCATCAGTGATGTCAATGTCTTGCAAATCAGGATTGGATGAAACTATTTTTTTGAGATTGTCGTTGACAAGATCTTTGAAATAGACACATTCTAACGTACCCAAGCTCTCGAGCTCGGCTGGAGGAAGAAACATAAGCTGAGGGAAATAAAGTTGGAATTCTTCACTTTCTAAATTCATTCCCATTGTTTCTTTGATTTCTTCAATATGAGTGACTCTATCAACTCGAAATAAACCAAAAGATATTATATGAAACAGTTGTCTATACCAAGGAGCCTTTTGCCAATCTCTATTTAAAAGTTCTGTGTTGATGGATTCCTTAAAGAAATATTCGCCACATACTCTGTAACATTTTATCGCCAATTTTTCAGCAAGCCGCGTTAAACGGTGATCTAGGGAGTCACTAGTATATAGCTTCTTAAATATGAGATTAGCTTGGTTTAATAGTTCTTTTCCAGTCAAATCACCAGTCAATAAACTATTTATGGCATCCACATCTTCATCGATTCCTAATGTTTTTGAAGGTAATAATTCCTCTAATTTTTGATAGAAATTTTCACAAGGAAGAGTACGGAATTTGAGTAACTCATAGAATTGTTTAATCGATAGTCTTTTTTCTGGTTCAGAACGGGTAAGTTCTTGAGCTAGTAATGATAAATTGGTTACAGTTCTTGTGTCTCTTGTCTCTTTTGTAACTGAAGTAAAATAGGAGAATGCAGTACGTCCTGGATCTCTAAAATCGTCAGGATGATTTCCTAATTGAGTTAAAATTAAAAATTCTTTTAAAGCCATACCCAATTGGTAAGCCATTACTGCAGGCATATTGACAGTTGTATGCTCAACATCTTTATCTTCATCGTAGCCTGTCCAATCTTCATTGAGACAGCTAATAATTTCATCTGGAGCATATTCAGGAGAAATTCGTAGCGTGTGCACTAATGGAGTTTCTTCACGCACAAAAGTTTTTCTATCACTGACACGGATGAGATTCTTATGAACTAAAAAATTAGTTAATTTGATATCAGGATGGTATGCTTTTGCTTCCATTAACTTGAGGCAAAAATGACTTAATAGCCTGAAATAGTCTGCGGCTATTGGGCCAATATTGGCTACGCTTTCATTTTTGTTATACAAGGAAATGGCATAATCAGCCAAACTCCCTTGGCTAGCAAATTGACTTAAAACTACAGGTTTGAGCTCAATAATATTAGCTGGAGTTTTAAATGGCCAAATGAATCCAGCGTAATCCTCTAGGAAATGTTGTGATACTGCAAAAGAATGTAAATCTTGCTCTAGTCCTAATTCCGCCCTATCTTCTACCCTAAAAACAAAAGACTCGTCCCTACTGCCCATTTTGAATTCAAAATTTGCATTATTATTAGCATGAGCTCCTAAGACTTTCGTACGATATGAAGGGCTAGTGGAGTCGGTCGGAGACGTGGTGTCTTTTCCTTGGATACTCTCAAATTTTTCCTTAGCCTCTTTCAGTATCTCAGAATGAAGTTTTGCTCTGGCTTGGATTCTGGTATCACGTTCACTGTAGATGACCAGTTGGTAGCAGTTAGCTATATAACGTTGTTCACACTGTTCAATAGATTCATTTTTTAATAAATCGTCACGCTCCTGCATGAGAGGAAACTCATATCCTTTGTTAGCATCCACATCTAATTTGTCTCGAAACTGCTGTTCTAGTTGGATTGCTACTTCCGGTTTAATTTTTGCATGTACGGCTTGAGCAAATTGTAGGCCTTTCATAAAAAAAGACGCTTGAGGGTTAATGCCATACATTTCTAAATGCTTTGACCAACCTTTTTCCTTGGAGTTATTGATCCAACTATTCATGTGCAGATCGTGAGCGATTGTGTTTAGGAGATAATTTATCTTTTGTAAACAAAAAATACGCTTGATGTGAGCGTCTTCAGGTAGTTCGTTGAATTGTTTAACTAATTGATTAAGAATACTACCTTTCTTTCTTTCTTTGATAATCGGAGGATTTTCTAGCGCCATTGTTTGCTCCAGGGCAATGAATTGTAAAAAAATGAATTAATCTGTTTAAAAAAAATTTGCATAAAAATAACACACTATCTTGGTCGTGACAAGATCATTTTTGGTCAACAAGAAATTTTTTATTACTAAGCGATTGAATATTTTTCCTAATGTCCATTGATTGGGTTGTGTCGTGTTTTATTGAGAACAGCCCCTATCTTCATTGGGCCATTTTATGCTTTAATAGCCTATATTTTTTAGTTTTAAAGAAAAGGGGTACCATGACTTTTGTAGTTACAGAAAGTTGCATTAAGTGCAAGTACACTGATTGCGTAGAAGTATGTCCTGTAGATTGTTTTTATGAGGGACCTAATTTTTTAGTGATTCACCCAGATGAATGTATTGACTGCGCCCTTTGTGAGCCTGAGTGCCCAGTTAATGCTATAGTTTCTGAAGATGACTTGACTGCTGAGCAGCAGCAATTCAAAGAACTTAACGCAGAGCTTGCTAAAACTTGGCCTAATATTACCGCTAAAAAAGATGCTCCTGCTGATGCTAAAGATTGGGACGATGTTAAAGACAAACTCCAACATTTACAAAAAGAGTGGCCGAAATAACCTCGCTCGCTGAGTCTTGTCGGCGAATTCTTAGTGAAAAAGGGCGGTTCTCTACAGCGATATCAGGATTTGTAGCACGGGCTCCCCAGTCTGATTTAGCAGTGGCTATTGCCCAGGCTATAACAGATAAGTCCATTTTAGTTGCAGAAGCAGGAACTGGTACCGGAAAAACTTTTGCTTATCTTCTTCCTTGTCTTCTAAGTGGCAAGAAAACACTGATTTCTACTGCCACGAAGACACTACAAGATCAACTTTTTCAGAAAGATTTACCAACTCTGGTTAGGGCTTTAGGTTTATCCGTACGTATTCAAAACTTAAAAGGACGTGCTAACTATATTTGTCACTATAGAGTTAATTTATACGCCGAAGAAGGTTCCTTCCAATCACCTCAATGTGCTCATGAAGTGTTGCACGTGAGGGATAAATTATCCCAAATGCAGAATGGCGAGCGATCAGAACTTCCCGAACTCAGCGAAGATTCACCAGTGTGGCATTATGTGACTTCTACTACCGATAATTGTTTAGGCGTTGAATGTCCTAATCATGAAGAGTGTTTTTTGGTTAAAGCACGCAAGCGAGCTATGGAAGCTGATGTAGTGGTCATTAATCATCATCTTTTTTTTGCCGATTCACGACTGAAGCTAGAGGGATTTGGGGAGCTATTGCCTGGTGTTGATGCGGTGATCTTTGATGAGGCTCATCAGCTTGCAGAAATCGCTACAAATTTTAATGGTGAGCGCATTGGTACACGTCAATTTCATGATTTATTAGAAGATATTATGGAAGAGTGGCCAGTTTTGGATTTGGCTAATCAACCTTTAAAAGTATTAAATCATCAATTTGAACAGTTAATGGATGAACTTTTAAGTGCTTTACCATCACGAGAAGATCGGGTGAGTTGGGATGAGGTGAAGCGTAATAAAACGTTTATGGCTGTTTGGGATAAGTGGTTGGCTTTAAAAGATGAGCTACTTCACTGTTTTGAAGACGAGGGAATTGCTGAAGTTCCAGGTCTTATGCGTTGTAAAGAGCGCTTGGATGAGTTGCAGAAGACTTTGTTTTCCTTTTCCCAAATCAATAAGGATGCTATCTTATGGTTAGAGCGTTTTAAACATACTTTAGTTTTTCATGCAACACCTTATGATGTTGCTAAATTGTTTAGAGAACTGCTTGATAGAAAAAATTGCGCCTATGTGTTTACTTCTGCTACTTTAACTATGGCGGATTCTTTTGATTGTTTTTGTCATCCTTTGGGGCTTGAAAAGGTGGATACCTTACTATTGCCCAGTCCATTTAATTTTCAGGAACAGGCATTACTTTACTTGCCACGAGGTTTACCCGATCCTAAAAGTTCTACTTATTACGAATGCCTGCTAGAAAAGGCTATCCCGGTAATAGAGGCTTGCGGTGGTCGCTGCTTTTTCTTATTTACCAGTCATAAAGCACTAAAACAGGTTGCTCAAATGATGAGCAATACTATAAACTATCCACTTTTAATTCAAGGATCGGAAGCAAAGCCTATTTTATTGGCGCGTTTTAGACAGTTAGGAAACGCAGTGTTATTAGGGACTGCGACTTTTTGGGAGGGAGTTGATGTTAAAGGAGAGGCCCTTTCTTGTGTTATCATAGATAAATTGCCTTTTGCTAGCCCAGCTGATCCGGTTGTTCGCGGCAGAATGGCTTATTTAAAAGAAAAAGGGTTGTCTGCCTTCGATGAGTTATCCTTACCTAATGCAGTGATTGCTCTAAAACAGGGTGTAGGTCGTTTAATTCGAGACATTACTGATAAAGGTGTTCTGATGATAGCTGACCCACGGCTTACTGGTAGAGACTATGGGAAAGCTATTATGGCCAGCCTACCTCAATTACCTAAAACCCGCGACGAACAAAAAGTATTAAAATTTATTAGAGAATTGGCTTTGAATTATGAAACTATTAGCGATTGATACCTCTACTGAGATTGCCAGCGTGGCCTTAATGGTCGGTAATGAACTGCTTTGTGACGAACAGGGAAGCCAAAAAACTCATGCTCAATTAGTATTGCCTTTGATTGATAAACTAATGAATCAAGCGAGCATACAGATGAGTCAGTTGGATGGAATAGTTTTTGGTTGTGGTCCAGGAAGTTTTACCGGATTACGCATCGCTTGCAGTATTGCTAAAGGATTAGCGTATGCCCATGATTTGGGGGTGATTCCTATCAGCAATCTTGCTGCCATTGCTTGGTCAGCACGTGAATTGAAAAATGATATGAATGTGCCTGTTTTAGCACTTTTAGATGCACGCATGCATGAAATGTATTGGAGTTATTTTACTAAAGGGCACCTATCCTCAGAAGATAGGGTGAATGCAGTACAGGAGATTCAATTGCCTGAGCAACAATCTGTTATTGTAGCTGGAGTCGGAATTGATGAATATTGGGCCGATTTTTCCGAAGCCATCAAATCTCAAATCAGTGAGAAAATAAATTTATATCCTAATGCTGCGGCTATGATACGATTGGCATTATATGCCGACATAAAACCAGTGTCTGTAGTGGACGCTCAACCTGTATATGTGCGCAATCAAGTAACTCAAGGAGGTTCGCGTGGATAAGCGATTGTTGGAAATATTAGTTTGCCCTTTATGTAAAGGGAAATTGCTGCTAAAGAAAAAAGAACTTATTTGTCGATTTGATCGCTTAGCTTTTCCAATTCACGATGATATTCCTGTGATGTTGGAACATGAAGCTCGCGTTATTTCTTTAGAAGAAAAAGATAAATTATGATGAATAATGTACATGTGATTATACCTGCGCGCTACCAATCAACTCGTTTTCCAGGGAAGTTGCTGCAGGATTTAAATGGCCAGACAGTCATAGAGCGGGTGTATAAACAGGCGCAATTAGCACAGCCGCAAACAATTACTATTGCAACAGATCATCAATTAATTGCAGACCATGCTAAAGCTTTTGGAGCACAAGTAGTTATGACCTTAGCATCTCATCAAACGGGCACTGATAGAATTGCTGAAGTAGTGGCGAAAGGACAATTTGCTGCCGATGATATTATTGTCAATGTGCAGGGAGATGAGCCTTTTATAGCACCACAGTTGATTGCTCAGGTAGCTCAATGCCTGGCTAAAAGCGATGCGCCTATGTCTACTTTATGTTGGCCTATTGCCAACTTAGAGATGTTAAAGAATCCTAATGTGGTTAAAGTAGTTCGTTCTCACGATAACCATGCCTTATATTTTTCTAGAAGTCCTATTCCCAATCATAGAGACGATATACAATCTTATGCCCAAACTTATAGACATATAGGACTTTATGCCTATAGGGCAGCATTTTTATTAGATTATGTCAGTTGGCCTGTCTGCGACTTAGAACAACACGAGGCTTTGGAACAATTACGTGTATTATGGTCAGGCTATTCTATTAAAGTTGCTGATGCTTGTATTGAACCTTTGCAGGATATTAATACCAAGGAGGATTTAGTTGTAGCGCGAGATTTACTGACTGCAACACAACCAGAGTAACTCGTATCTGTTCTGGTAATAGAGTCACTTATATACTGCGCTCTCCGAGCCGCGCGCGTCAGCAAGCGGATAAACCAAGCGAACATCCGCTTCCTAACGATCGCAGCTCGGATTGTTCCCGAAACTATTGAGATGTTACGTTATAAAAGCTTAGGTTGATGTCATTATCTATTCAGGGGATTTGACTCTCTTTCGATTCAGTGTGTACGATTACGGCAATATAGTGTCATAATGTGACAAAAACCGTCATATGTTTGTAATTTTAATATACACATTGATTGAATGGCGCACCGAGCACTCCTCTCATTTTCATAAAGCATTCGAAACCTCCTTGCTAGGCTTAGGTTTTAGACCGTTATGCACAAGGAAGTGGGCGCAGCGCTACATCAAGGTAGAGAACCTGAAAAAAATATCAAATTAAATTTAGCTAACTATTTCATGTTATTAATGATGGCATTATCCTTGCTTGTTCTATTAATAATAAATTTTAGGAGATAGTTATGAGACAAAAGGGTTTTACGTTAATTGAATTAATGATAGTTGTAGCAATTATAGGTATTTTGGCTGCTATTGCTATCCCTGCTTATCAAGATTACACCATTAGAGCGCGTGTAACGGAAGGGTTACAAATGGCATCATCAGCGCAATTGGCTGTTTCAGAAACAACTATGACCAATAATGCTTTACCTGCTACACAGTTAGCAACAGGTTATACCACTCCTGCAGCAACCGCCAATGTTGCCTCAATTGCTGTCTCTAATGATGGTCTTGCTGTTATCACTATTACTTATACTGCGGCAGCGGGAGGCGGAACAATTACTTTAACTCCTACTCTGACTGCTAATGGGGATGTGACTTGGGCCTGTAAAGTAGGGACTGAGTTACCTAAATATGCTCCTGCTAGTTGCAGATAATCTCTCTTAAAACAATTAATGAAAACCGCTCAATGAGCGGTTTTTTTTTCGAAATGGCTAAAGTCGACTAATAAGCAGGTGTGCATAAAGCTGTAACTGCTCAGTTAATTGCGTCAACATAAAGAATTAACTCTGTGTCACTTATTTGTAGTCCGGTTGCAAGCAACTGGGTTACATGGGCTTAAGCTGACGCCATTGAGTGAACGTTTACATAAAACTTGGCATCTTATATGCATTGTTTAATTTATATACTATCTAGGAAGAGTTATGCCAGAGAGAGGTTTTACCTTAATCGAGATTTTAATCTCCATTGCTATCATCGGAATCCTAGTAGGAGTTGCAATACCAGCATATCAGAATTATACAATTAGAGCGCGTGTCAGCGATGGTCTGAGTTTAGCATCAGGGGCTGAATTAGCTGTTAATGAATATACTATGACTAATAATCAACTTCCTGCGACTGCAACGGATACTCAATACACTTCACCCGCTGCAACCGCAAATGTTTCCTCTATAGTAATAGGTAATTTTGGCGTTATTACTATCAATTATACCTCCAATGCTGGTAATGGTTCTATTATCTTAGTTCCTACCCTGCAATCAGGAGATCTAACATGGGATTGCACTGGTGGAACTTTGCCTACTCAGTACCGTCCACCATCTTGTCGCTGAGGTTCCTCTTACAAATACTACTTATTTCTTCCTCAATAAGGGATAAGATTTACTGAGTAACGATAGTTTATAGGGAGTATTTTTTTATAGATATCTCGTTTTATTTGACATGTTTTATTTATTGTTCTATTAGTTTAAAAATAAAACACAAATAAGGCTCGAAATGTCATACGATCAACGATTTTTTATTCTAACTGCAGATTTAAAAGCAAAAATAAAGTTACAAGAAAAGGTTGGTCGAACTGATTTTACAGTATTAACTTCTTCTTTTTCCGGTCAGGATGAGCAGGGTATAGAATTATTGAAACAGTGTGTCCATGCGTTCCCTAAGGAATTTGTTAGGAATTTGGTGTGTCTGCTTCCTGAACGATTGGTGGAACATGAAATCCTTGCCCAATTGCAAGCAGGAGTAAAATTGGATAAAAATGTGGATGATGAGGCTGATACTTTTGGTCATGCTTTTACTTTAGTACAGGAACAATTAGTAAATGGCGAAATTGAGCGGAAATGCCTCGTAATGTATAAAAAAACCATAGATGAGGTTGATGCCTACTTTAATGATTTAATAACTGGCAAATTAGCTCAATCCTATGATTTTTCTCCTGATGAGCAAGATGTCTTACAGTTGTGTTATAGTGAAATTGCAGGAGCAGAGCCATGGCGCTCTGATAAAGCTTTGCTTAAAGCAGTTTGCGTTCAGCGAAGCATGGCATTTATTTATACTAATAGAGCGTGCGCAATGATTGAGCCAGTGGTTAGTGGTGTCATTAGTGACTTATGCACAAAAACTCAGCTACAACCATTAGATTATGTTGCAAAAGAAGAAAGTATGGCGATTTTTACTACTGGTGGGGTTGCTTCAGGGAAAGGTACCTGTCTTAAAAATATTGCAGCGGCTATAAAAATGCGTGAGCCTAATGGAATTGAATGGGAGCAATTAGTTCATCATAATGCGGATAGATTGAAACCATTCTTACAATCTCCAGAAAAAGATCCTCTTAAGTACTCTCAATATACTTACGAAGAAGCATTGCTGGTTAAAGATAGAGTAATGCATCATATTGCAAAGAAAGGTAACGAGGCCGGTAATAAGTATCCTCATTTTCTTCATGACCAGACTAAATTAAAGCCTGATGAGCTTAGAGAAGCTAGTAAACGCTATGGGGAAGTGGTTATTGCTGCAATCTCTACAGACGTTGCGTCTTCGATACAATGGGCCTTTGGCCGAGGCGAGAAAACAAAGAGATACGAACATACAGAAGGGCTTCTGGGATCGCATCAAGCTGTCCCTGGTGAAATGATGAAATCATTGAATCAGGATGAGTTAATAGGATCGAGTAATATTGTCGTGGCTATGTACGATAATAATAGTCCCAGCAGAGAGTTAACTATGTTTGCTGAAATTGATATGAAAAATAAAAAAATTATTGTGAACGATGAGGAAATGATGCAAAAGTGGATTAAAAAAGAAAATATTAATCCTAAAGCACAACCCAATGAGCCATTATATTTTGATAAGCCAATTCGTAGTACAGCTGAATATTTTGCGCCATTAACGGATAAAGGATTTTCTCTTCAGATCAATAAAGAATTGAAGAAAGATGATAGTTTGAAATATACCAACATGTAATTTTGGTTTTATTTTGATCAATTTTGTTTATTATGATAAAATTAAGGTTTATTAAAGGAGTAATTAATAAATGAAAGAAAAGCAACCTAAAAGATGGTCTTTTATTGAGGCCTCTAAGAGGGAATTGGAAAATAAGCCCCCAACAGAACCTGCTACTCCCTCTTCTTCATCAGATGAGTTAAAGCCAACAACGTTTGATCACGACGATGACCTAAGTGAAGCTGAACCTGATATACGTGATGTACTCTCACGAAGCGGCCCTGGTCAATCTTAAGACATTAAATCTTCTAAAGACAAGCTTATGAGCGTAACCACTGTGGTCTTGATGTATCGCTGCGCTCAAATCCAATCTTTCACCAAGAGTCAAGTATGCTCTTGAACGGATACAACAAGCCCACTCGAATTTTGGTATATTTCATTTAAAAACATTAATTTATATCCAAATTTCGTGTGGGTCTCTCATAAAAAAGCCACAGGACGTAGGCAAAAACGCGAGATTTATTTTAGTTTTTTAGGAACTAGAATATTTTTTAATCTCACATAATCAGGTAAGCCATTAACATAACTTGGATAAGCTTCCCCTTGAATTAATGGTGAGAGGTAACGTTTGCAAGCAGGGGTAATGCCCATGCCATCTTCACTGATATATTCCTTAGGCATCGCTTTTTCCTGATTGGCAACGTCTGCTAAAGCTACTTTTCCTATAGACCATTGATAGGGTTCGTCTTGTTCACGAATAACAACTGGCATAATCGCACTGTGTCCTTTCATGGCATATTCTACAGCGGCTTTTCCTAATGCATAAGCTTGGTCAAGATCTGTTTGGGAGGCTATATGGCGAGCAGCTCTTTGCAGGTAATCAGCAACGGCCCAGTGATATTTATAACCTAGTTCTGTTTTTACTAATTGGGCTATAACAGGCGCTACGCCTCCTAATTGAGCATGGCCAAAGGCATCTCTTAAACCTGCATCGCTTAAAAACTTCCCTTCTTCATTGCGAATCCCTTCAGAGACAACAATAACGCAATAGCCATGGGTTTTCACACATTCGTCTACTTTCGCTAAGAATTTTTTCGGGTTAAACGTTACTTCAGGTAATAAAATAATGTGCGGTGGCTCATTAGCCTGTCCACTGGCTAAGCCACTTGCTGCAGCTATCCATCCTGCATGACGCCCCATTACTTCAAGAATAAAAACCTTGGTTGAAGAAGCGGCCATAGAAGCAACGTCAAAGCCTGCTTCTTTGGTAGAAATAGCAACGTATTTAGCAACAGAACCAAATCCAGGACAATTATCGGTAAATGGAAGATCATTATCTACAGTTTTAGGTATTCCTACACAAGTAATGGGATAGCCCATAGTGGTACCTAATTGTGATATTTTATGTGCTGTGTCTTGGGAATCACCACCGCCATTATAGAAAAAATAACCTATATCATGCGCTTTAAATACTTCAATTAAACGCTGATACTCCTCACCTTTGTCTTTTAATTTATAACGACAGGATCCAAAAGCTCCAGATGGCGTCTGCATTAACTTGGCAATATCTTCATTACTTTCAAAAGAAGTATCAATCAATTCTTCGTTTAAAGCACCAATAATTCCATTTTTTGCAGCATAGACTTTGCCTATTTGTTCGGGATAAAGACGAGCGGTTTGAATGACACCACAAGCAGAAGCATTAATCACAGCGGTTACACCACCGGATTGAGCATATATTGCATTTTTCACAGACATTTTTTCTCCATTGATTGATATTTATTGAGAGTATTGATTTTCATATTCACTAATTACCGCATCGATACTTTGTATTAATTCAGCAAAAGGATTATTCAAGTCTTCAATTACGGTAACGCTTTTAGTTAGTTTTTCTAGTTGCATGACTTTTTTCTGGAGCAGAGGGACGCCACAAAAGCAGCAGGCTCCATGAAGCTTATGGGCTGTGTCCCCTAAACCTTTGATGTTTTTGTCATGCATTAATTGGATAAATTCTTCACGATTTTTATAAAGCTCTTCAATAAATTTGGCAAGAAACTCTTCGGCAAGCGCTTGATTGCCAGAAACTTTTTGTACACATAGTTGCCAGTCAATAGCAGCATGTTTTGCTTTATCCACTATACGCAGTATTTGTACTAATAGTTGTTTCTCATCTATTGGTTTTTGCAAACAAAAATCTATTCCAGCTTTTTTCAATTCAGCAGTGCTGATGTCATTTCCATTAGCACTGATAACGACGATAGGGGTGTGTTTATTAAGTAATGATTTTTGTTTTATTTGGTGTGCTGCTTCCAAACCGTTTAATTTAGGCATTTGCAGATCCAGCAGAATAAGATCATATTTTTTCTCTTCACAGGCAGAAACAGCCATTTCTCCATCATCAACTGCAGTAACGTAAGCACTCTCACTGAGTAGGGAGTTGAGAAGCATTTTATTCACTGGATTGTCTTCTGCGATTAATAATTCAGGGTGGAGAAAGCGTAGTTGTTCTCGTAAGCTATCTAGTTCATGGTCGGGCATTTTCTGGGAATAATGTTCATTATTTGCGGGGCTTATTGACTCTATAAGATCCTGCAGTTTTTGTATGCTGATTGGTTTATACAAAAAGCCTTGGGCTCCAATAGCAGTATAATTATTGATTGGCCATTTAGAGATGAGCACATAGGGTAGGTGATTATGTTTTGCTATAAGTTCTGCAACTTGTTGCTCGCAACCTTGATTCACGTTAACAAAGGCTATTTTACAATCCTTATTTTTGTCTAATGCTTTGGCTAATTTATTAAATGCATGAACTGGAACACATTCTATACCCCAATACCCTAAACCATTGCACAATGCTTCCAAATGCAATGGATTATCATCAAAACAGAGTATTTTCAGATTGGCAAATCGATGTGTCTGATTTTTTTCTATCTCATAGGCCATCAGTTTTTCCACTTTAATGCGAGCAGAGAACGTTGATCCTTTATTTAATTCACTTGTTAGTGTGATGCGTCCTTGCATTTCTTCACAGAGTTTTTTGCATATTACTAATCCTAAGCCTGAACCACCGTAGCGTCGTGTGATACTTGTATCGGCCTGATTAAAAGCAGTGAATAATTTGTTTTGATCTTCTTGTGAAATTCCTATACCTGTATCGGTAATAGTAATACATAAGGTGTAGTCTTTTTCTGTTTCTTGCTCGATTTGGGTACGAATTAATACATAACCGTGATCGGTAAATTTTACAGCATTTGAGATCAAATTATTGAGGATTTGTTTAATTCTAAACGGGTCGCCTAAAACAGTTTTAGGTACATTGATTTCAGTGATGGGAATTAAATCTATCCCTTTTTTATGAGCATTAGGATTGGCTAAAGCTAAGACGTCATCGACACAGCCACGAATGTCTATTGGGATGCAATCCAAATGTAATTTACCTGCTTCTATTTTAGAAAAATCAAGTATGTCATTAATAATACTTAATAAATCCTGAGCGGATTGTTTGATTGTTTTAACATAATCCAATTGTAGCGGATCTAATTTGCTTTCTAGTAAAACATTAGTAAACCCTATAACACCATTCATTGGTGTACGAATTTCATGGCTCATATTGGCTATAAACTCAGATTTTTGGCGGCTTTTCTCTTCGCTTTTTTTCTTATCTAGCAACAGTTCTATATTTTTTTCCTCTAAGAGTTCTAAACTCTGTTGCAGATCTTCTGTTGCTGTTTCAATGTGTTGATTAAGATCACGCACAGTACTTAAATATTGTTGCTGTAAATGAGCACATCCTCTTTCAATAACGCCTAACTCTCCTGGACTAGATACCCGAATTTCTGTTTCAAATTCATTGCTTAATATCTGTTTCATACTACGGCGCAAGCGAGTGAGAGGTACATAAATCTGCTTTGATAAAAAGTAATGGATGGTTAGTCCCATTAACAAACCAAACAGGGTAATGAAGATGGTGACTATCATCATTTGATAGCGTTTGATTAGCATCGATTGAGTATCTATATCTATAGAAAGCCATCCTAAAATATCATCTGCTTGAAACACTGATGGACTTAGATAGTTAGCAAAGGAGCTTTTGGAGTAGAGATTAAATTTAGGGATGGTGATGGGGGCAATAAAGTTGATGGTAAAGGGATTGATTTGCTTACTTTCAATATAATCTCCAG
>DAIAOV010000071.1 GCA_027437055.1 Legionella sp.
ACTATCAACTTCACCTGACTCACTCTAGTACATGTTCATTTTATAACCGCTGTTGCACTTCGCGGTTGAAAGGGCGAACTAAATGGATTTATAATAATGATGAAAAAATGTTTTTATACTGTTTTTGCCTTTGAGGTACTGCTTGCTAGTATCACTATCGGTGCAAAAGAAGCTGGTGCGCAAACCATATTTGGTTTTGGAATGGCGCAACAATTTAACCAAAAATCTAATAATGATTATTATATTCAAGCAGGTAGCTTTACAAATAAGTCTAGAGCAGTTCAATACAAATATTTTTTACAATCTAAAACTACTTATCCTGTAAAAATGGTAAAAAATAATAATTTTTATAGAGTAGTAATAGGTCCAATTCATCGATCTTCAGAGGTAAAACGAGTAGGTCGATTGATGTCCTCTTCGATAAAAACAAAACCTATAGCTGTTGGCTCTCATCAAAATCTACGATTGAGAAAAACAAAACCAAACTATGTTGAGCAAGCCCATAAAAATCTTGGCATTATTAAAGCAACTACAAATTTAACCTCTGCGCATAATGCTGCTAATTGGTTTGTTTCAGTAGGAGGGGGAGCACAGTATCCTCAATTCAATTCCAATGTAGTCATTAATAATGGTTCAGGTTTCCCCACACCTTTTGATCAAGATATCTATTCAACTAGTAATCCGAATCAAGGGATCATTGGCGTAATGGCTGGGCGCCGATGGGAGCGAGACAGCCAGTGGTTTCCATCGTACTCTCTAGGAGTACTCTATCAGTACTTTTTTGAGATCAATGCTGGCGGTACGGTGACACAGTACTCTCTCCCAGAGTTTACTAATTATACCTACAATCTTAATCTTTCATCCAATGTTGTCATGGCTGCCGCTAAGTTGAATCTTTTTGAATATGCTCAGAAAATATCTCCTTTCATTAATGGCGGTATTGGTGGAGCTTTTAATAAATCTAGCGGCTACAATGAAATAGCGTTGCCAGGGGTAACACCTCGACAAAGCCCAGGATTTGCTAACAATACAACAAGTCAATTCGCATACATGGCGGGAGCGGGCCTTGATTATAAAGTTAACCAGCAATTGATTGTTTCTGTTGGGTATAATTATTCTAATTTGGGTAATTTCTCTTCAGGGCAGGGTATGCAGGCTTGGTCAGGTCAATCATTGAATTTGGGAACATACCAATCTAATGATGTATTTGCCAGTATCAGTTATCTGTTTGAAAAATAGCCGTTAAAGGATTAATAAATGACCACTATAAAATCGTACTCTCTTGTCGCTCTATTTTTATTATCTTCACAAGCGATTTCCGGAGCAAATCCAATTTCTTGGCAATTGAACCATACTTTTGGAGATACAGTGCCCGTCGGCTTAACATCCAGTATTACTTACACGTTGACCAATCAATTGCCTTTTCCTTTGGCTAAGCCGATTATGATCAATAAAAATGCGAGTCCACAAACGGAGTTTAGCTATGTAGACAATTGTTCAGGACTTCGCCTGAAATCAAAACAAAGTTGTACTGTGCAAGTTAGTCTTACTCCCTTAGTTAACGGAACCAAATCGGTGCAGTTGGTTATTGCAGGATATGATAATAATCAAGTACCTTTACCCCAATTAATGACCGAGGCTACAGGACAAACTCAGTCTGGAGTTGTAGGAATAACAACACAATCTTTACCTAGTACTTTACAAGCAGGGAAAAGTGCTGGCTATAGCTTTGTATTTACGAACCAAGGAAAAACAACAGCAAGCAATTTATCAGTTTCTGTAACACAAACAATTGGAACAGCAGATATTACTTATAATAGCTGTACTAATTCTTTGAATGCTGGTAGTTCATGCACTGTAAGTGGAGTGTACACACCAAGCTCTACTTCTCCAAGTACGCAAACCGTATCTGCTCAATTAACCTTTAATGGTGCGTCTGGGAGTCCTGCCGTAACGTCTACTAGTACTACAGTAATAGCACCTCCAGGTGATATCGTGGGATCTTTAGTTGGTTCTAATTATCTTCCCCCACTGATGCTACAAGGTACGACCTATAACGTCCAATTTTTATTTACCAATGTGACTTCGGGATCAGTGAATCTAGGTTCAAATGCTGTCACTTGCACAGACAGTAATGGCCATGATTGTTCCGCACAAATTTCTTTCCCTGCCAGTGGGAATAGTTGTAATATTCCTTCTCTTCCAACTACGGCGGCATGCCAAATTTCTGGGACATTTATTGCACCATCGGCGACTACGCCTAATCCAACGACTTATAACATTCAAGCTCAGTTGAATTTTACCGGCACAGGAACCCCTGCAACTGTAGTTACTTCTGGAACGGTAGTGACTTCCTTGCCCACTACGCGCACTGTTACTCTAATAAATCAATGTACTTTCCCTGTGTGGTTCTCTTTAAATGGTTCCGCTGTGAGTGGTCAAAGCTGTGCCTCTGGTTGTCCTTCTGGAACTAGCTGTAACTCAAGCACGGGCAAGTGTTATTGGAACAATTATGCTCCTAAGTCTGGTACTTACCAACTCACTGCTAGCGGCGGTACAACAACAGTAACTATCCCTACTCCAACTTTTAGTGCAAATGGTGTTCAGTGGAGTGGTAACATCTCTGCTAGTACTCTATGCAATCCAAGCTCCCCAAGTGGCGCATGTGGGCAAGCGAGTTGTGGTAATAATAATGGAAGTACTGCTTGTGCCGCGGGAGTAGGTTTTACTCAACCGGCTACCCAGGCTGAGATTACAATGAATTTAAATACGGATGATAGTTATGACGTTGAAGTAATTAATGGTTTTCATCTCCCCATTTCTATGACTCCTATGTATTACTCTGGTATTCCTGCAACAGCAAATAATTATATTTGCGGTGCTCCAGGAGGCTACAATGGTGGTACTACAGTGAATGGGTTTGGATCCTGCAATTGGGACAATGCTGTTCCTCCATCAACAAAAAATGGTTACTATTGGGTAACGGCTGGCGGTGGTGCATGTAATATTAATACGACAAGCACGCAGTGTCCCTCTGGGCAGTTGTGTGGTTTGGATAGTAGTTTCAATCAAACTTGCGGTAATTTCTTGGGATACTGGTCAGCAGATCAAGTGTGTTCGCAGAGTGGTCTTTCTTCAACAGTAAGCAATTATTTCTTGTGCAATCAGGCCTTGCCTGGGAGCTTTCCTGCAGGAGCAACGCTCTATAGCTTAATGGCATGTTCTGTTCCTACAGGAAGTACCAATCCAACCTATAACTCATGTTATTTATCTTATCCCAATTATACTTTTGAACAAATTCAAACCTGCTGTGGTTGTGTTGACTGGTGGAATACTTCTGAAACAGGTGGTGCAGTTATAGGAGCCAACTCAACGACAGCAAGTTGTATGTCTCAAACGGATCCTCAATGGACTCAATACGTACAACCTATGATTCAGTGGATGAAAGCTGCTTGTCCTTCAGCATATACCTATCCTTTTGATGATAAAACAAGCGGCTTTAGTTGTACAAATAATCTTGCTGGTCAACCAAATTCAACTGGATATCTCATTACGTTTTGTGAGGGGAATACTGGATTACCCTCAGGGATAACTGATGGTCGCTAGATAAGAGATTTGTTGGGTCGAAACGACCCAACAAACGATTCTTAATGACAGCCAGGTTTAGACGAAAGATATAGTTTAGTCAAATAAATCAATTCTATGTATTGAACATTAGAGTATCTGTATTGCATACTCTTTTGCTAATAAAAGTTTATGAGTGTTCCTATGAATCACTATCAAGAAATCGCTTGTCCTACTTGTGCTAAACAAAATACCTGGCATGCAGAGAACTTATTTAAGCCTTTTTGTTCTGATCGTTGTAAGTTAATCGATTTGGGGGAATGGGCTAGTGAAACTCGAAAAATTCCTGGTGCCGAAGCTCCTTTAATAGCAATCAATAAAGAATCAGATGATTTGATGGAATATATTATTTAAAGCATTTAAATCGGATCGTTTGCACCTTCTCTTATAAAGCGTCTGGATTTTTTTAATTCATAAGATTGTCTGAGTCAACTCAGCATTAGGGTAACCGTTCATGGCCTATTCACCGAAAGGCTTTATTTGGTTCAGGTTGCACGAAAATCTAACCTTTCACCAAGAGTCAAGCATGGCCCCTGAACAGATAGGCATTAGGAGATGCCGGTGAAAGATAAAAAACGAAAAAAAAGGCCACTTGGTATCACCAGAACTGTAGGTCCATTTAATGAAGTAAATACAGAACTACAGGTTCAACGTACACAATTAAAGAAAGAACTCGCGATCATAGAAGAGAATGATTGCGAACAATTAAAAGAATATAAAACTGCCATTACAACTATATTAGAAATTCATCGAAAACGAATAGTAACGGACGCCAGTCAGGTTTTAATAATCTTATTGGAGAACTATATAGAGAAATTAAGCACACCTTTGGTTTCATGTTCATTTTTAGATGATAAAGGCAGTAGAAATCAAGAGTATCTTTTAGCGAAACACTGTATTGCCTTGTTAAAACCTACTCAAGATGCTGCCAACACGGGTGATGAATGTATTTATCATTTGCTGAAGTATTTGAACTTATACCACGATAAATTGGATATGAGACAAGGTATTGCACAATTGCTATGTGCCTTTTTCTCTTCTTATAAGCACTATGTTGATGGGTTGTCAGAAGAGTTAACTAAACAATTACGTATTCATGATATTTGGAATAGGATTATTTATACTCGGTGGATTCATCCTGCTATCATAGACACTTACGATAAAAATAATGAAGTAAGACAATTTGCGTTTAAAAAATTATCTGCTGTAGCACATTGGGAACCTAAAAATCAAATTGTTTATCAGAAATATTTGACCCAAATTATATTATCAATAGTGCAAGACCGTACGGTGAGCTCCAATGTTAAGGCAATAATGCTTAAGCATCTTGGTTTTCTAAAAGCATGGATTGAGCCTTCTTTTAAAGGTGAAATTATACGACATATAATTGCTTACCTAGACCATGCGAATTTAGACCTGAAATTTGCCGCTCAAAGAGCATTAAGAGAATTGATGGAAGATAAATCGTGTGTCTCACAAATTGATGAAGAGATTGACGCTTTACTAAAGCGCAGAGAAAGAATATCTCTGCTATTTGGCGCGGGAGATATTGTAATATATCGCATTGCTTCCATACTCCGTTTTCTCTGTGACTTTGCCTCTTTTGAGATACAAGCCAAATTGATGGCTCTCTTTGCTGATGAGTTTCTGCATACATCAAATCGAGCGGTCGAAGAACTATTTTTCCATTTGCTTAATGAATTACATTTAACCATTCCCACTACAATCCAAAATGACGTAGTAAAAAAAATAGTCCGTGTATTAAGCTATGATGAAAAGCACTCATTCTTTATGGGGGATAATTATAAGGATTTTTGCGAGGCATTGATACGAATCAAAAATTATATGAGTTGCCAAGCCCAAGAAAACCTCTGTTATGAGGTATTTAAATATTTTTTAACGTACGATAATTGGGATAATATTGCAAAGGCGTTTACAAAGTTTTTCCCTGAATTCATTGGGATGATGTCAACGGAAAAGCGTGTTCAATTTATTGAAGAAGCAAACGCCCAATTATTGGTTGAATTCGATATAGAACAAAATAAAGACCTAAAAAGTTTTTATTTATGGAATAACGTAATCAGAAGAAATACAATCCATATTATTACTGTATTAATAGCTTCATTACCTAATAAAACAAAAATACACACTCAGTTTTTTGATACTCTTGTGGCCATTTCTATGGAGAGAGATGAATATTACGAGACTCAGATTGATGCTGAGGAGGCATTAAAGAAGGTCGATTGGCACTTATCTAATGAGAGTCAACTTGATGCCATTGATAATTTATTTGTCTTAGCGAATTCTCCGCAAAAGGCTTCTTTTGCACTAAAATTGATAGTGCATTTGTCATTTGCTGGGGGTAAAGAAACATGTAACCCCCTAAATGATAGATTGTTAGCGCTTTTCCATAAAAAACATAATCCATTGCTAAAGCGCGATATCGTTCAATCGCTAGCTAACTTGCAGGCTATGACTAGTAATAATGTACGTATAGTTGTTGCTGAATCTTTAATTGACTTTTTAAATAAGCCCAAGAAAAAGAAAATAATTAGGAAAGAAATTATTACCTTCATTGAGCAAGAGCAAAAAAGAAGTCCTTTACCCATTTACGAAACAGCTATTCCTGTTCTTGCCAACATTATTAAACAGAAAACCAAACATACTCATTTTCAGATAGCGGCCTGCCATGCATTATGTCAATTTAGCGCGTCTATTTGTGAGCCTATACAGAAAGAAAAGGTAACTGTAGTGTTAATTGATACAATCAGAGATACGATTAACCTTGAGCTTTGGCAGGCACTTTGCCAAACAATCGTTGCCTTAAAGGATTGGCTACTACCTGATCAAAAAACGGCATTCATGTCTTATTTAGTTAAAAATATATCTAATACTACTCAAATCAATCTTCAATATCTATTTATCGAAGCACTTTTTACTTTAAGAGATTGGTTAGCGGATGATGCTCTTTTAGAGGCAGAATTAAACAATCTTCTTGATAAGCTCGATTTTACCTCTGAGTGGGCTTATGTATTATTGGATAAGCTTATGCTTATCCTCAATGAACACGAAGGCATCTGTGTTATTCACCATTTGATTGCAAACCTGGAGCATTGCAAGCTATATCTTACGCATCATTGGTTAGCTGAACATGCTAAAGATCTTAATGCAAATGATAAAATTAGCGTGCTTGCTCACTTAGAGAGAGTTAGTTCCTATCCAGAAGATAACCAGGCAAATAAGGCTAAGTCATGTTTTATAACGACTCATAAGCTTTATTCTCAAGATATTACCGATGAATTACTGCTCAAGGAGGTTGATAAGTATCATGTTCCAGTTGAAATAACGCAATATATCTTTGGGTATACTTAACAAAACATAGTTAAATCTAATCATGAGTGTATATTTACTCAGAACGAACAGTTCCATATCATAACAGATCAACCTCCTATCAGAAACGACCGCATTTGGCGCATCTCACGCGAAAATCCGACCGCTTGCAGAAACATTCTCATGGGGAACCTGAGCTATTGTTCAATATCTTTGATGTTCTCGGAAACTTGTTTAAAAATAAAAAATGTACAATCCAGAAAGTTGCATCAGGACTGGATCCTGCGGACAAGCTGCTGGGCGTAGGGAGGGTGAAATACTGCTTTTTTATTTTTGTCCTGTGCGATAAAAAGGTAAAAAGTTCTTTAACTTAATTGTGGCTTAATATTAGTTGTATAAAATACTCTTTATGGTTATTAAAAGAACATATTGAGGATAATATAATGGGTAAGCAAAGAAAAAATGCGTATAAGACTTTTTTTCCTCAGCAATTTTTTAAAAAGAATCCAAGCGCATCTAGAATGATAACGATTGAGGAAAATGGTGTAATTGAGTTTTCGCAAATTAAGGTGAATAGAGAGGTAACCTCGGGAAAACTACATGAAATTAAAATTAAGTATAATGGGCTTTGTGAGATTATATGTAATTACGTTTTACTTGAGAATATGTTAGGAGAAAATCATCTTCTACCATTGCAAGAAGATGTTCTAGCAAAGTGGTTGAATACTGAGAAAGGTAAAGAAACATTAGGTTTAAAATTTAAAGATACCTCAGACTTTGTAACGAATTACAAAAATAAATATGGCGATAAAATTACTGTAGAAAACCTCAGAAAAGTTGAAGATACCCACATTCTTAGTGTGGCCAGTTTTTTTTCACGTATACTTGCATTATTTTTTTCAATATATCCCTGCAATTTATTTTCAAATGCTCCTTTTGCTAAGTCCCCCTACACCAATACTCAATTAGCTGATGGGACAACACAAACACTTGTTGATAAGGATATGCTAGCAGAAAGGCTTGGACAGTTGGATAATGGGTTCTACATTAAATTTTTTGCTTTTAAGAAAGAAGGCTTCTCTATGAACGGACATTCAATGCTTATCAAGAAGATCGAGGATAATAAATATACATTTTTTGATCCTAATCACGGTGAGTACATGGGATTAAACATAGACGAATTAACTGAAAAAATTAATAGTGCCACTAAAGAACAGCGAGCGAATCATCTAGCGTTTCTTGATGCAAAAGAGTTTTTAAACTCTTATCAAATTGAGAAAAAAGAGATCCCCTCTGATTCCTTAGATTTGACTCCATAAGACTAAAATTAAAAGAGCTCTTTCTAAATGTACTGTAAAGGAGATATAATTCCCCATTACAGTACGACCTATATTCTATCTTAGAGCCTCAGCCGCTTTTTCCCTTTTAACGTTTGATCTATTCCAGCCTTCCTCCTTATGAATCAATAATTGTTTATTTGTCTATAATTTTATTATTACAAGTATTGGAGATTATTTATGGCTACACCTCTTTTTCCTCCAGATAATCAACTCGTAGAAATAAGACAAGGAAGGGTGGGTAATTGTTATCTGTTAGCCGGACTTGATTGTGTTTTTAATAAAATGCATGGAGGAAGGGCTTTAGCGAAGCAGCGGTTTGTTCAGTATCCCGATGGTTCTGTACGTGTACAAATTCCCCGTAACTCTCATTCTCCCCATCTTAATCCAGCCGTCATTGGCTCAAAATATGTTTTGGATCAAAGTAATCCTAATTTTGATTACTGGTATATTCCTAAATCTGAAATAGATCGTATGGATGGCCCTGGAAATGGAGCAACAAGTAATTGCCTTGCAGTAAAAATTATGGAACGCCTTAGTTCTTATTACTATGTTAAACCTCCAAAAACAGCGGGAATTGGTGAAAGCTTAATAGCCCATAATCAACCCGGGCATAATGAGCGATATGTAGGAACGGCTACCGATTTTGTAGCTAACTTATTAGGTGTTCATGTCGATCAACTATTTGGAAGCCTATACGATAGGCGAATGAATTTCGATGATAAAGTGAACAAGTTAATTCGTTTAAGAGAAATGAATCCTAATGCCCCTATTTATTTAGAATTGGATTGGGGGCAGCCAGATGCTTTTGGCAGAATTCATGGACGTCATGCCGTCCGGGTTGAAAAAATAGAACCAGATGGGCGAGGAAGCTATAATGTACATGTAGTCAATCCGTGGAATAATACTCGATTAGAAACTCAAATATTCAGCATCAAAGATTTAAAAAATAGAGATGCATGGTTTAGTCATTATAGTTCAAGCAGCAAACATTCTGCACTCACCGAAACTTTATTGGCTTGTAGTAGCACTCAAATAGGAAAGCATGTTTATGCCAATCCTGATTTAATGAAAACATTAGTAACTTTTCAAGATAAAGCACCACACTTAGCTAATAATCCGCAAATCATCGAATTGCTTGTTAATACCCATAGAAATAATCCACAGTTATTTCCTGTTATTGATAAATTGCTTAGTGATCCAATTCAAGCTACATATTTCGCTACCAACATACAATATAGTCAGATGCGAGAAGATCTCTTGGTGCGTGGTATTGTCAATCAGCTTGTCTATCATCCCGATCAAAGTTTACTTACTTCTTTACCTATAAAATTGACTGGTCCTATTCTTCGTGATATGGCTGTAACGGCAAAACAGCAGGGGATCCTCCCATTAGAACAGTATTTTGCTCATCCTGCTTTCTTTAAACGAGTATTGGATGGTGCAATTAATGAAGCTGCATCAACTCCTATGATGCAGGGAGATAAGGCTTTAGCTCGAGCTTCCATAGAACAAGAATTAGTTAATTATTATTTATCAGGTAATAAGACATCCCTTGCTAATCGTCACATTAAAACCTTTGTAGATGCAGGAATTGTGGATATTAATGCTTTACCTCAAGTTTTATCTCAGCCAACTATTCTTTCTAAATCACTTAATTATTTCTTAAGTAGTGGAGTGCCAATTAAACCTGAATTAACTGATTACTTTAGTAGAGTGCCAACTACAGCAATAGATACAGCCTTTATAAATGATTTTTTTACAAAGGGCAGGTGTTTGGATGTGAAGCGGTTATGTGAAGATTTATATAAATTAAATACTACTAATCCTGCTTTAGCCAAACATTTATTGGCTATAGGACGTCAGAAAGTAGAGGCATTTTATCCGGGAGCTTTCGAGAGATTTGCCCAGAATGCATATGCAGTCAGTTCCCCTGGTTTATCAAATTGGTTGGATTTGGATGGCAATAATCAGGATAAAATTGACGCACGAAAAATAATTGATGAGCAGGTGAAGCAAATTGCTTCGATACCAGTATTTTATCAAGATAAAACGACTGAGGCTGCTGTTTATCAGCATTCAAAGCGGCTACGTACCCTGTTTGAGGCCTTAGCAAAAAATCCTGATTTAGAAAAGGCTAAAAGAGTACTGGGAATGACTAGTAATCCCCCCGAAATTCAGGGAGCATTGGATGCTAAAATGAGGGCCGTATCAGCAATAGAAGAACAGCAGTTACGACACATTAAACGGCAATCAGCACTAGACACTATTGACGATTATGCGCAAAAAATAAAGAATTTTTCAGTAAATGTAGATGGATTAAATACGCAACAACTTGAGAAACGTGCTCTTGATTTACGCGCTATATTAAACGAAGGTTCTTACATTCGTGCTAAGGAGGTATTAGGCTTGAGAGACGATCCTCTGGCAATTAGCAGTGCTTTCGTTGCGAAATCCCAAGTAATAGATGCAGCTATAGAAGAGCATTTAAAATATGATCGAGTTCAAGTTAAGGAGAGCATACTAGGGGAGGCTAATATAATTATACGCGGAGCCAAAGTAGGGGGGGGAGATGTAATTAACAGAGCCATTGAGCAAATGAAAGAGCGATTTAATGATCCCTATCATGATGGATTATTGAGTGCTGAGGAGAGAAAACAACTCTATCAAGAGATATCTAATCTAGCAGTTAGAGGTGGGGCTTTACCGAGGTTGCTTGACATGGATGATATTCTATTGCTTCAAGAGCTCAGAAGGCCACTGCAACCTACTCCAAAACCGTTAATCAATGTTATTAAATCACCAACTCCTAAACCACAAGACAAATTAAAGGATTGTCTCAGAGAGATCGATGCAGTACCTGAGAGTTATTCTAAGAATGCCGCAGTCAAAGATATTAAGGAGCGCACAGAAGAACGTATGACTCAGATACAACAGATAATAAGCAATCCGGACTATGCCAGAGCAAAAGACTCAGAACCTGTTATAATAGCATCACAGGCAAAAAAAAATAGAATTCTTGCTGCATCAAGAGGAGCTCTAATTGCTGGTTATGAAAAGGAATTTCGTGATTTTCCTAAACAAGTAGACTTTAGTGCAGAAACGCTTTCAGCAATTGGAACAGAGGCAAGAAAGCAGCATGCAAAATTGGTGGCACTTTATGCTGAGGCTAGAAAAGATCTGAATGACAGAATACCGCCACAAATAGATGAAGCATTTAAAAATACTGAAGAGCTATTAGATGCAGCAGCGCATGCTCGTAAAGATTTTTTAAGTAAAAGCGCAAATAAGTGTCATCATTATAAAGCACAACTAACTCATGCCAAAGATGGTCTTGGCGCCTTTGACTGCCATTTAGATGAAGTAGAAAAAATGGTTGATCGCTTAAAAGGAGAATCAGGCAGAGAAAGTAAATATGAGCATGCAGAAAAGCTCCGTAATTCATTAGTTAGCGCAAGGGATAATTATTTAGACTCAAAGCATACAGATTATAAAAATTTTGATAAATTCAGCGAAAAATGTACGGAAGCAATAAAAAGAGCAAAGCCTGAATTAGAAAAACATAAAGCTGCGAACACAGGTATTAAAGCACTAGATGCCATAATAGATTTCTTCAAAGAAAAATTTATGAAGACGAAATCAGCTGAAGTGGTGGAAGAAGTATCTCATGAGGTTGAACGTTTAAGTTTAAGTGGGGGATAACCATAAATACAACCCTTGTCTATGCATAGGTCGAGAAGGAGTCGCTATGAAAACCATTAGTAAGGAAGAACAGGCTAATATTACTCCAGATCAAGTAATTGAGTTGCTTATAAAAGGAAATCAGAGGTTTATGCAAAATTTACGGTTTAACCGCAATCTTTTGCAACAAGTGAACGAAACCGCTGAGAATCAATATCCTATTGCTTCAATTTTAAGTTGTATTGATTCTAGAACTACCGCCGAATTAATCTTTGATCAGGGTCTTGGCGATATTTTTAGTATTCGTATCGCAGGTAATGTTGTGAATGACGATATTATCGGTAGTTTAGAGTTTGCTTGTAAAATTGCTGGTTGTAAACTAATAGTAGTTCTTGGTCATACCAATTGTGGCGCTATAAAAGGCGCTTGTGATAACGAGCAATTAGGGTATTTAACACAGCTCTTGGATAAAATAAAGCCGGCTGTCGAACAGGAAACTTCGTTTAAGACGGATAGATCCGGGAAAAATCTACCATATGTTAATGAAGTTGCCAGGATTAATGTGACACATAGCATTCAGGCAATTTTGAAGGAAAGCAGTATTATAAGAGGGCTTATCACGCAAAAGACCATTAAAATCATCGGCGGTTTATATGATGTGGTTTCTGGTGAAGTTTCCTTTTTTGAGTGAACGGTCAAGGCGTCAACTTAAACCACACGATCCGAGCTGCGATCGTTAGGAAGCGGATGCTGGCTTGGTTTATCCGCTTGCTGACGCGCGGCTTAAGTTGACGCCATTAGGCCACCATGCATTGAGATCTTAATTATTTTAATACCATTGGATCGTTCTGAGGATTTAGTTCTTGTATTCCAGAAGCGAGGTGGTGGCTGCCTGAGTAATTAAAAAACAGTTGTTTCGTTTCTTTAAAATTCAACGCCCGTTCAAAATTTGAACATACTTGTTGCATCACTGCATTCTTTTTAGACTCTTCTAAATTTTTACGAAGATAAGAAAAGTCTTTCTCAAAATCAATAAAAGCAGCAGTTTGGCTTCGACCATCACGCTGAGCATTTAAGTATGATTGGTGCATAAACGTCATTTTAGTATCTAATTGCTGTAATATTATAGCAGCTTCATCTGCATTATTAGTACTTATCGCTTGAGCATAAGCATCGGTCAGATTGTAAGCCGACGCAAACGATATTTTCATGAATACCTCTGCAAACATATCGATACATTCACTGAACAGTTCCTTATAATTCGGTATAAAAATAGAGTAATCAGAGTATTCAATAAGCTCTCGTAGCTTTTTTTCTGCAGAAGCTAAAGTTTTTTCAGCGTCTTCAATCTGAGTCTTTCCTAAGTATGTTTTAATTTCATCACAATCAGTTTTTAGGTCTTGGATTAATTTATCGAGCATTATTTTCAACTATTAGTAAAAAAGGACAGTAATATACCACTCTACTTATTTAGAATACAAATTTATTAGAACTATATTGGTAATTATCAGCCAGTAATTCAAAATAATGCACGTTGTATTCCTTCAAGACTTTTTTCTACTTCTATAATGTGTACTGGTTTTGCTAATAGCTCCTGTAATTGAGGCGGGGTAGGTATCTTGCTATCAATTAAAGGTTCAATGGTGGTATTGAACTTAGATGGATCTGCTGTGGCAACGATAATCCACGGTTCTGAAGATAGTTGTTGTCGTACAAAACAGCCTGTTGCCGTATGTGGACAAATGATTTTGTCATACTCGGTATAAATGGCTTTAATGGCGTTTTGAATTTCTTCATCACTAACACTAAATGCACTCACATTTTTCTTAAATAAAGAAAACGTAGGATACAACGCCTGGAGGCGTTCGAAATTACTTGGGTTTCCAACGTCCATTGCATTTGCCAGAGTAGTAATGCTGGTACGAGGAGTATAGGCACCTGAATGTAAAAAATCTGAGATGACTTTATTGGCATTGGTTGTTAACACAATTTCTCTAATCGGAAATCCCATCAATTTTGCTAAATAACCCGCCGTTGCATTACCAAGATTTCCCGTTGGTACAATATAACCCGCAGCATGATGATGTTGTCTATAAAAAAGCATGCTACTGTAGGCGTAATAAGTGATTTGAGGTATCAAGCGACCTACATTAATGCTATTGGCGCTACTTAGGGTAAACTGCTTTTGCCAGAGAGGATCATGGAATGCTGTTTTGACCAACCATTGGCAGTCGTCAAAGGTTCCTTTGACAGCTAAGGCATGAATGTTTTTGCCCCAACAGGCAATTTGCTGCTCTTGTCTTTGCGAAATCAAGCCTTTGGGATAGAGGATAATAACCTCTACATTGTCTTTACCATAAAAAGCGCTTGCTACAGCAGAACCCGTATCTCCCGAGGTGGCTACCATAATTGTTGTTTTACCATGAGCATGAATTTTATTCAGACACTCTGCTAAAAAGCGTGCTCCAAAATCTTTAAACGATAAAGTAGGTCCGTGGAATAGTTCTAATAAATAAGTATTCGTATTTAATTGGCTTAATGGTACTGGAAATGAAAAGGCATTATGACATATTGCAGATAGATGGTCGTACAGTGCATCACCTTGAAAAAATTCACATACCACTCGCTCAGCAAATTGGGGATAGCTCAAATCTTCAGTAAAACTATTCAAAGCAATTTGAGGGATGTATTCAGGAAGAAATAAACCACCATCCTCGGCTAAGCCACAACGCAGGGCTTCTGATAGGATTTTTCGTAGTTCTTTATTGCGAGTACTAATAAAATCCATAAGAGTCTTAATCCATCTGATTCACTTGGGCGGGATGTCGACTAATTGGCGAGATCCATCCATCAGAAGCAATCTGTTGTTGCATTAATTGCTCTTGCATAGTTGCCATAATAACTTGAGCATCTTGTTCCCTTTTTGCAAAGGCAAACATACTTGGACCAGAACCTGAAAATGACATTCCCAGAGCACCAGCCTTTATCGCTGCGGCTTTTACTTCATAAAATCCCGGAACGAATTGAGCGCGTTGTGGTTCAATTAAAATATCGCTCAATGATTTTTTCAAAAGAGTGATGTCCTCCTGGTATAAAGAGGAAATAAAGGCAGCTAAATGTGCTGATTGTGTGACATAATCGTTCAAGGGGAGTTGCGCTTGCAACACCGATCTAGCTTCTTTAGTGGATACATACAAATGGGGATGAACTAGAATGCAATAAACTTGGGGTATGGGTAATTGAATGATTGTCACAGGATTTAAGGAGTGAATTAAGGTAAATCCTCCAAAAATGCAGGGAACTATGTTATCTGCATGCGATTGTCCGCTGGCAACTTGTTCACCAAAAAGAGCATAATGTATTAACTCCGTAGGCGATAATGGTGAGGTTAAAAAAGCATTGAGAGCAACCAGGGCTGCCACGGCGGATGCTGCTGAGCCTCCCATTCCAGAACTTAATGGAATGCCTTTCTGAATATGAATCGAGAATCCGACATTTAACTTCATGTCATGGCATAATTTCTGAATAACCGCCGAGGCAGTGTTTTGCTGCACATCAAACGGTAATTCCTCCTTTTCATCAACGGATTTTATTGATTCAATAACAAGGTGTTCGTCTTCACGCCGTGTTAGTGTTACCAAGTCGCCAATTTCTGCAAAAGCAAAACCCAAGATGTCAAAACCTACGGCAACATTGGCACAAGTGGCCGGTGCAAATGCAGTGACTGAGCGAAGGCGAGGTTTTATTAAACTCATTAAGTATTCTCCTTAATACAAATAAGACACCAGACGCAATAAGTCTGCAAATATTCCGGAGGCAGTTACTTCTGCTCCAGCACCAGGTCCTTGGATCACAAGCGGTTGTTCCTGATAACGTTGAGTATAGAATACTAACATGTTATCGGAGCCATGCAGTCTGGAAAAAGGGTGCTCCTGCTGTTCATGATGCCACGAACCATCAGATTGGCTTGAGAGGAGATTTTAAGACGCTCAACTGCCTTATGGATTTGATCTAATAAGCAGCCCCCCACATGTCCTGGGCCGATTAAGCCAATCGAAATCGTTTCGCGTGATAAATAATATCCCGCATGAGCTGCTTGTAGTGCTTTATTTATCTCTTCGCTATGAAGCACCACAGAAATATTTCGTTCAGAAGAACCTTGTGATACTGCACGAATATTAATATTGGCTTTAGCTAGGGAACTAAATAATTTGCTCGAGCTATCAATTTCTCCGATCAGGCCATCACCAACAGCAGATAAAATACTGCAGTCTTTATCTATAGTGATCCTCTGGAATAGTTGATGTTCTATTTCAAATTGTAAATGCTCTTCTAGCGTGTCAACCGCCGAGTTAATTGACCCCTCCCTCCGCCGAACTAATTGACCCCTCTAGCCAAATTTTGCATAACTGAA
>DAIAOV010000072.1 GCA_027437055.1 Legionella sp.
TCAGTTATGCAAAATTCGGCTAAGGGGGTCAATTAGCTCGGCGGAGGGAGGGGTCAATTAACTCGGCGGTTGACAATCATTATCAAAATAACAAAAAATATTAGATCGCCCCCTACTCCAATCAATTATACGATTGGCATACTGTTGCAAAGATTGTCCTGAATAATGACCCTGATAAGGTGTTTCAAAGGGTCCATGTAAACGCAAGTAAATAAAATCACTTAATACTTCATAAGGAGCTTGGAAGCCTCGATAATCATAAAAACATAATGCAACTTTAAATTTTTTTAATAAATCGAACGTCTCATTGCATAACCAACTTCTATCCCTAAATTCAAACGTGTATTGATAACCTCCCGGCAAAGCTTTTAAAAACAGATTAAGTCTCTCCAGATTTAAAGACCACTTTGGAGGGAGCTGGAATAAAATGGGTCCCAATTTATGCTGGAAATGTTGCAGACTACTGAATAAATTTTTTAAACCCTTTTGGTAATCACTCAGTTTTTTGATATGGGTTAAATAACGACTGGCTTTACAAGAAAATATAAAATCAGGCGGTGTTATCTCACTCCAGTGCATAACGTTTTTTGCAGAGGGGACATGATAAAAACTGCTATTTAACTCCACTGAGTTAAATTGTTGTGAATAATAAATTAACTGCTCACTCATAGGCAAATTAGGAGGATAAAAAATGCCTTCCCATTGGGCGTAACTCCATCCAGAAGTTCCAATAAAATAATGTTCAGACATATTATCCCCGTATGATGCCTCTCACAAATTTAAAAGTGAGCAAGAATTTGAATGTTCAGAAGAAGTTCAATAAATATGCAAAACATCACTAGAATTTTGCATAGACCGGGCCATAAGAGCTCTGCGCTTATTTTTAATGCCTCACCAATTATTCAAAAGCTTAATTTCAATACGTTCTTTTCCACTTCCAATATTGATTCTTTTAAGAGTAATAAAGCCAACCTCTGATGTGCTCTTAACATGGGTACCACCACAAGCCACCTTAGAAAACCCTTCAATTTCCCAAAAACGTCTTTGGCTTTGAGTATCACTAAATCCTGTTTTAATCCTTTGATCTTTTTCTATGATTATATTGTAATTACACAATATATTTTCGAATAAGAAAGAAATATTTTTGTCACAGAAAAAGTCTATTCTAGCCTTATTTTCTGCAATATGTGCTCCTATTTTTTCAAGTTTAAGTTCTTGTGTCACGAGCTCAAGAACTAATTCAGCAGCAAAATGTAGGCGCATTAGTCGATATCGTCGAGGCCAATCAATTTCCATGATCACAACATCACCAAGGGTAAGATTATGCCCCCCAGGAAGCGTATAGTAAATGAGATTGCCGTCTATCTCAGAATGAATAATAGCAAGCCCATTAACGTAGGCTTTGTCACTTTCCTGACCGCCAGAAAAAGAGAATGCGATCGTTTCTTCGAATAAAATGCAATTATTATTAACTGAACTCACACGAGTTTCTAAATGAGATTGATAGGGATTGTCCCAAAATATTTTTCGCATGATAACCCTATTTGATAGCAATGATTTTATCGTGAGTTAGCGATTCAATATTAATTGCATTCTGTACCCTTTGAGCACTCTTGCTTAATGTTTTATTTTCCTTAGGCATTTTTCCCTCCAAAATCTATCGCCATAAAGAGCATTTTTTAGTTAACTCAGTAACTTTTGCCCAATCACCAAATAAGACAATGCCATAATAAATAAGATGCTCCTCTTTGGTCTGGTTTGTTCTTTCAATTTGCTCTTGATAAGTACCTACCGTCATTGTGTCTGTAAAATCATTTAATAAAATATTTTGCGCTAAAGCTGTTTGACGTAATCTTCTTATTTTATTTGAATTTTCCGAAAGAATAATAAATGGTATTTCTGAGATAAAAGGATGAGAGCCACCATCCGCATCTTGATAGTTTGTCAGTCTTAAATCTGTTTGACCAATGGCTGAACCTATACCAATACACATATGGGCTAAGGCATTCATTACTTTACCGGGTTCAATACTTTTATTCAGTACCGCTACTAATTTATTTTGAAACAGTTCTGCAGACATAACGTGACTCCTAGTTGAACGATTTACAATTTGTGCGTTATAACGCATAATTATCTATAGTAACATCGTGCGTTATAACGCACAATAACTTTCAATAGGCTATTGTGGAAAATATATACAAACACATTGCTACAACACTTAAAGAGTTACGTAAAAATAAAGGTTGGAGTTTAGATAAAGCAGCCCTTGCTACTGGAGTGAGCAAAGCAATGCTAGGACAAATAGAGCGCGGAGAATCAAGCCCAACCATCGCCACCCTGTGGAAAATAGCCAGTGGTTTTGAGACTTCTTTCTCTTCCTTTATTGAAGAAATTAAGACTGTTTCTAGTGAAGCGGTCTATCGTACAGGACAGGTCCAAACGATTCATCCTGATGATAAAAAAATCCGGGTATTCCCTCTTTTTCCCTTTGATCCACAATTGAAATTCGAACTATTTGTTATTGAATTACTTCCAGGTTGCGAGCATTTATCACCTCCCCATAAACATGGAGTTATTGAGCATGTAGTGGTTATTAAAGGCAGTATAGAAGTTTTCGTAGACGGTGCTTGGAAGGCTCTTTCAAATGGTGAAAGTATTCGATTTAATGCAAACCAATCACATGGCTACCGAAATCTTACAGCCCAAATAGCCACATTTCACGATTTGATCCATTATCCTGAAACAGATTAACCTTCAACTCGTGACTCATTTATTTTCTATTATGCAGTTAAAATAAAAGCGGAAGTCTTTAAAGAAAAACCTACTTATAATAGTGTCAACATGCCCAATAGAAAAATAATTTTATTTTTTCATGGATTTTTTACTTAGCATCATAGTATTTTTGTTGACGGAACAAAGGATGAGTATTCCCTGAATAGAAACAACATTGAGGGGCACTTCTAGCTAGTTAACAAAGAGAGGGACTATGAGCGTTTTTAAAGCTATTACAATCTGTTATTGTGAGAAAATATTTAATCTTTACCAACAACAGGCTGGTGAAAAGTTGTATACAGGCTATGAAGCTGAATTATTAGTTCAAAGAAATGACTTTGCTCGATGCTTAATTAAGACAATTAAAGAACTAGAAGTTCAAGACGATGATTACCCTACCTATTATAAAAGAATTTTGGATATCATACACTCAACTTTAAAGGAAGTTAAAGCGGCTGTTACAGAAAATAATATTGAGAATAAGAAAAAATTTACAACGGACCTTTTTGAAAGTTCTCTTACATCTAATTTGATAAGTTACATTAATATGCTAAATAACTTATTCCAAAAAAGCCCCGAGTTCGTTAAAAAAATTCCGAACGACTCCCTGTTTAGCAATACTAGAGATATTCCGTGGGTTAATCAATTTGCATTTGTGTTATATGAATATATTCTTGAAAAAGAATTTGAAATTATTACCACTAAAATTCCCAGAGATATCTTCGATTCGAAAATACAATTGATACTTAAATATGTTGAGAATGCAGCTGCTCTTGATGAACATACTCCTAAATACAATGAACATATAAAAACACTGTTAAAAGAGATGTACTCTGAAGAGCAAAATCTTCAATGTCGCACGCAGGACTCCGGTAGTCCAAATAGCTCGTCCTATGCCTCTTTTGCATCATTTTTGTACAAAGCATCTGAAAAAGTAAAGGGCAAAAGTGCGTTAGGGCAAAAAATAGATATATTGATTGAAGAATTTAATGAAAGAGCAATAATGCAAGTATCACAGAATATTTAGACTATTATTCTTTGCACCCAATAATATTAAAACTGATTGACGGTTTGCATGGGTATCAAAAAAGCAAAGAAAGATGCTGGTGTATGCTTAATATGATCAATCAAGGACTCAATGATTGAGTATTACAATAAATCGGGCAACAAATTGCCCGACACAATATCCTTGGCAAGATAATCTTTGCTTTGCACTAACCTTTGAAGATTAGTTTAGTTAGCAAAGGCTATACTTGCTAATAGTTATGATTTAGAAGATAGATTAAAAGGCAGATCATTCTCATCAGCATCCCCAACTGAAGGATTATTTATTATTTGATTCCCACTTGACTCAGCAACAGGCCCCGGTGATGGGGAAAAAAGACCTGGTCCTTTTTTTCCTCTTATACTTTCTATCTCTTTTTGTAAGTTATTTCCCTTAATTTCATTAATCTGACTTTTTAAATTTTGCAGCACCTGGTACTCTCTAGTACACCGTTTAGGCTTAATTTCAATTAAAGCCAATATACTAGATAATTCTTCCTGTTTTTCTTCTTGAACAAGTTTTATCATCCAACGACTTAGTACATCCAGGAGACATGAACGCTCCAAAAAACTACTATGTCTATTCCTGACACTATGTATCCATTCCTCAATATGCAACATTCGTTGTTCTATATCCTCGGTAGCTAATAAAGCAAAGATCAATTTCTTTGTATTAACGTCTCCATAATTAACAAGGGCGTATTCTTCTGGAAATAGCAATGAATAAATCGTGTTTCTGTCCTCTTGTGCAGTAATGTATCCTCGTTCTACTAAAAGCAATAAAGATTGGACTACTTCGTCATGTACACTAAAATCATCAAAAAGCCCTAGGATTGTTGGGATAAGTCCTATTATATAAGGCGCAACTAATTGCCTGTGTTGCTCAACCTCACCAAAATTTAATATTGCTGGTAAATAATTTAGTACTTCAGACCCCATATGCGGTATTAAACAGTTGTTCATCCACAGCATAAATTGAGGGATAAGCTCTATCTTTTCGTCCTTACTATTTAATAGGAAAAGCACGAATTGAGGCATGGTGTGATTTCCATCAAGGCGCACCATTTTTAGCTTATCCAGCATAGGTGAAAAGAATTGATGATTAACTTGTGTATTATATTGATCACTATAAAGTAAGAAAGAAAGTAGTGCCCTTGCTAATATGCGCACAGGTATATCCCGACACTTCTGCATATAATAGTTTAATAAATCAGGAAAAATAGACTCCATGTCTTTTTGAGCCCCGGGAAAGGAAAGCACTTCAGGCAAAAGCGCTAATGCATGCCGACTATCAAGAGCAAGCTCGCTATCTATATGCTGTTTAATCCAGGAAATAAGTATAGGAATAATTTTTGCTGCTTTATCCTTATGATCATTGAGTAAAATTTTCAAAAAATCCATTGCCTCTTGAGCCGAAATATCCTTCCCTACATTTAAGCGATGCATCACCGGATCAAAAACGTGCTTCATAAATTCGCGATGCTCATCATTCTTATTATCTAAATACGGTAGCATGGAGAGCACCGCAGTTAATGCCTGTGAAAAGAGAGCTTCGCTCTCTCTGCTATGAAATTGTTCTGGGGGTAGATTTGTCCCTAATTTTTGCAGAATATGCGTCATATCACGTTTCAGATCTATCAAGGGCAATGCATCGGGCAATAATTCTAATGCCAATTGACGTTGTTCTGCTGACTTACTATCCAAATGATCTTTAATCCAAAGAATAACTGGCTCTGCCTGTCCTTTATAATTTCTTAATACAGAATGCAACAACACTCTTATGTCGAAACTCAAATAATTATCAATAGACTCAACCATAGCATCCTGTAAAGCCCACTCCAAAATTTGCTGCATTAATACCGCATTGTCGGCTACATAAGGAACTAAAATACTTACGACTCTTAAGTTTAAACTCATATCATCCGGTGATTCAGAATGAATATGCTTTAGAATCCAGGAAATAAGTATTTGTACTCCTTCGGATACGTTCTCCGAATTATATGATGTTAACAAAGGAAATTTATCGAGTAGCGCACGTTTTGTTGTTGAGAGTAACTCTAGATTTTTATAGTCTAAATTCCGTGCTAACTGGCGCAGCACTCCAGAAATTTCTTGTGGCTGCATAACCCACAACGTATGCGGTAAAAACTCTACAGCTATCTTATAACTGCCTGTAAAAACAGTTCCTTGTATTTGCTGTGAAACCCAAGGAGCCAATACAGATGCTATCAATTTTGCTTTACTCCGATTAGGTTTTAACCAAGAGCGTAAAAAATTTGCCGTGTTATTGGCTGCTCCTGGATTGGGATAAGCCTCTAAATTTTGCAACAATTTTGGAACAAAATCCCGCAGCAATATTTGATCATCGATGCGATGCATCAAATAAGGCAAAGCCTCATATACTGCCCTGCATACAGGACCTCCATCTACTTGCAAATTATCTTTCATCCAAACAATTAATTGTTCTAATTGTTCCTCAGTAGGATTCATACAGACTAAATGTAATTCGATGAAAGCCTTTTCACGCTCTTCTTCCTTAATACCAACATTACTTATTTTCTGAAGAATTGACTTAATATCAAAAGTGGTTTCTTGTTTAGAGGACTCAGGCTCTAGGGTATTACGAATAATTCTCAATCCTATAGAATGGATATCTGCCACGTTGCGTCGATGAAGTTCATCTGTTGTATTTAGAAGTTCATAATCTTCATTGAATGGTAGTTGATTCAAAAAACGAAGCACTCTTTTAGTAACATTTTCGGGGCGAAACAAATATTCAGGAGGTGCAACAACAGACCATACTCTAAATAAATGCAATATAGTATCTATAGCTGCTTGATTACCATTACTCGCCCTTCTTTCAAGTTCTTCAAATACCCTATTTCTTAATGAACGAGCTTGATTTTTAGCCTCTCCTGTAACCATAAGATTAAGTAAATCCAGTTCAGAAAGAGTAGCTAAAATTGGTAATAGTACATCATCGGGAAGACCGTTTAAGTGCTCAATCGAACCGATTCGTTTTTCTTGCATTTTTATTCCAAAATTCATCCATATATTTCTATTATAGATAAAAAAATTTGCTCGGTATTTTATTGATACCATTGAAGGCATTACATATTGCTCTACTCTCAGACATACCCGATCAAAATCCTGAAGACCCGGCTTACGATATGAACTTGCTCATTGTCAACAGCAAGACCAGTTAAACAATCAACTATCTGAATGAGACACAAGCTTTTAGTGATGATGCGATTTTTACCTACTGATGTGGTCTAATAGATTTGACCACATCAAATCAGTGGCTACTAATACAATCTCTTTACCCAGAGTAAGCGGCGAACGGCTTCTATATTCATCACAAAATGGTTCTAAAGTTTTTGCCTCCGTCACGAATACAACTGGAATGGCATAATAAAAAATCTTAAAGGTTAAATTTTAATCATCCCAACCGGGAAAAGCCTTATTTACAACACAAACACCAATTTGATTGAAATACAAACAAACCAGAAAAAATCAAAGCAGCAGCTACCCCGTACTCTGAGCTATCCTCTCTTAAGAAAAATACGTACACATGATCCTAGCTAAGTAAGATAAAGAAGCAATCGAGTATTCTCAAGAATTTGTCTTAAAAAAAACATCTCAATTAACGCAAAAACATTTTTGACTTATTTTCACATCATCTGTCCTTTTTGTGTATAATGGCACAAAATCGAACCACTCCAATAGGCTTTGTTACAGATGCCAGTAATGAATTTTGAGCATGAACTCAGATTAGCACATATAGAAAACGATTATTTAATAACACTATTTACGCTTTTTACACAAATCAGCCCCTCGCTAGTTAACGCAATGCGTTCAAAATGCACTGCACAACAAGAGCTATTAAAGCAAATAGTAAAAGATAGCCCTGAAAATAGAGCCCAGCTTTCCTACATTAGAAACAATACTAACGTAGCGATTACCAATTTTCTAAATAATATAATCAAGCGATTACAACCGGTAATTAATAATCAACTAGAAATAAATAATAACCAACTCACTGAGATTGATACATTAAGTGAAGAGGAATACAGAAAGTTAGACGATAACAAGTTAGAGGCATTAGAACAGCAAAATGACTTTCTTGGAGACGTATCTTTATCACGATTATTTGCCCAACTAACAATAAGTTTTTACAAAAATAAGAAAGAAATAGAACAACCCCTGCAAGATAAGAGTTGCACAGAATTTCTGGCCCAGATTTTTTTTAAACGTTATATCAAGAGACAGCAAGAACTCAATTCACCCTTAATAGATGTACTTACCCAGTTAAATCTTCCTGTGCAATTAAGTATTTCACCAAGTCCTCAAGAGCCCCCTACGTCTCACCCAACTACTGAAGAGTATATTTGGACCCATAATGAAATTTATATAGATCTGGTAAAAATTGAAAGATTCCATATAACTCAGCTTTTTGAGCTGTTTAAACTCGTTATCAAGTCTGCCGAGTTCTCAAAAAAACACAGTGCTTTTATAGATTTTACTGGGCTATTAGACTCTTATAGTGAGGAAGAAGAGCATTTGTTGGAAATGCAAAAAATTCAGGATCTAAGAGTCAAGATGAAGGCATTGCACCAAGAAATTGCTGCAGAAATTACAGTATTTCTAATGCCCTTAATCGAAAAAAAGAAAATGCAAATTAATGCAACATTATCAAATCTGGTGGAAGCAAAAAGCAATTTTAGTAAAATTGACAAAGCTGCTGGAATAAGATACCCCAGATATGATTTTTCTATTACTCCATTTAAACTGATTACTGACTTACTATTTAGTTTAAAACAACTCAATAGTTCTTTGAAGTCATCATTAGAATATGGTTTGCAATTTGAAAAAGAATACCATGCACTAGAAGAATGGTTAAAATTAAAAATAACCAATGGGCCAAACGTTAATCGTCAACTCGATTATTACCAACAACAGTTAACCAACGGGGTTCATTCCATGAAATTTTTGTTGGAAAACTGTCATTCTGATTCCCCTTGTATTATTGATGACCAATGCACTCTTGCGAATAGATTGTATATGCAATCTCATCCCATACAAAAAAATAAAACTCCTAATACCCCTATCGAAGAGACTATACAAAAAAGCCGACCTAAACGAAAAAGAGAGGATTTAGAATCGTCAGAATCATCTAATGTTGATGATGAGTCGCAATCATTGCATAAAATATTTTGCTTATGGGCTGATCATGAAAGGAGAGAAAAAGGCGAGACTCATTTATTATCTGAGGATAATACAGACGAAACTCCTCAGCTCTGTTACTTATAGAGTCAAATTTAGTTCATTTTTAGCCCATTTGGGGCGCGATTCAATCCAAAAGCATCCCCTCATAATTTGGTGATGGCCGAGACTGTATTTATTAATATGTCTTATAGTCCGTATAAATTTCATGCAAAACTTTTTTTACATCAGTACCCTTAATTGGCCAACATAAGGTCTTCCAAAATGCCCATCCTAATGCTCGTATCCAGGTCTCATTATCCAATTGAACTGCATTTTTAAATATACCCCTTTCTTCACTGGAAAAAAAATTCCATGCTATCACCAAATCACACGCAGGATCGCCTATAGCAAGCTGACCAAAATCGATAATCCCATGCAATCTTCCATTACAAACCAAAATATTTCCAACCGCTATGTCTCCATGAACCCAAACGGGGTTTAAGCGCCATTCAGAAGAAAGAGCCTCTTGCCATAATGATGCAGCAAGACTTTGTTCTTGAGAGTTTTTTATTTTAGGAATTGCAAGTCTCATTTCATGATCATAGGCATTTAATAAACCGCCCCGATAAAAATTATGTGCGCCAGCTAGAGGTCCACCTGCAGTATCTAAAGATTGAAATTCTTTTAAACATTTTCCCAATGTTTCCGCAAAACATTTAATATCATCAATATTCTGTCTTGAAGCAGACTCCCCTTCAATCCAGTGATTGATACTCCAATGCCACGGATAAGCTGATGATGGTTTTCCAAGTGCAATAGGTTGCGTGATTTGAAATGAAAGCTGTTTTGAGAGCCACAGCAACCATTGATATTCTTTCTCTATCTGTGGTTCATACTGCTTGTCGCTAGGCAAACGAATCACCATGTCTTCACCTAAGTGAAACGTTCGATTATCCCAACCACTTTGAGCAACTGGATGTATTGGCAATGATTGCCATTGTGGAAATTGCTCAGCAATCAGCTTTTCGACTAAGTTTGTGTCAATTTTTACTTTTTCCATAACTCGCAATAAGTAAGGTAACCATATTCTATATCTTTTGTATTTAATAATAACCAATATTGGGCTATCTTAACATTTGTATTAAAAGTGCATTAAAAATGCTCACAATGCCAATGAAATTCATTTGACCTCAATCGCAAAAACACTTGTTTTCCAGTACTGGCTTGCTTATTTTGAAATATCTTTTTGTGCCCTTTCCACAGCTAAATAAACACTCGTAATAGTAATTATTGCTAATACGATGAGATATACGGATACTGGCCAGGTTTTTCCATTAGCCCATTCAACTAATCCAGTAGCAATTAAAGGCGTTAATCCACCTGAAAGTGCTGCTGCCAAATGATATGCGATGGCCATCCCGCTGTAGCGAATGCGCGTTTTAAAAAGCTCAGAATAAAAGGCAGGCTGAGCTCCATGCATTGCGGCATGAGCAATACACATGCAAAAAATAACATTTAAAAAAATTAAAATTGGATTTTTTGTTTGCAGTAACCAAAAAAATGGAAACGCTAATAGTGCCATTAATAAAGCGCCAAAAATATAAACCGGACGACGTCCAATTCGATCTGAAAGCATGCCAAAATAAGGTATCGTAAACATTTCCAAAATTGCGCCGGCCATCACAGCATAAAGAAGAAGTGTTTTTGATAATTGTAACTCGACTGTACCATAACTCAGTATAAAAACGGTTAAGATATAAAAAGAAGCACTTTCAATAAAACGTGCTCCTATTGCTAATAAAAAATTTTTAAAATGTGATTGTAACATTTCAAGAGCAGGAACTTTAGGTGGCCGTCGATGTTTCACCGCTTTAATAAAGACGTTGCTATCCATAATTTGTGATCGAATATAAACGCCAACAATCACAATAATAAAACTTAACAAGAAAGGGATTCGCCATCCCCATGATAGAAATTGTTCGTGGGGGAATGAAGAAAAAATAAGAAATACTATAAGGGAAATGAGTAAACCTAATGGGGCGCCAGAATTTGGCCAACTGGAATAAAATCCTCTTTCCTTTTCCCGACTGACCTCAGCAGACATAACCACTGCCCCTGCCCACTCTCCCCCGACTGCTATTCCTTGGATACAACGTAAAAGCACCAACAAAATTGGTGCAAATATTCCGATCGTCTTATAAGTAGGAAGCAAGCCAATCAAAGAGGTAGATGTCCCCATCATCGTTAGAGTAGTAATAAGCATTTTTTTCCTACTTAATCTATCTCCAAAGTGACCAAAAATTACCCCACCCAAAGGCCTTGCGAAAAAACCAACCGCATACGTGGCATACGCTGCCATAATTCCTGCAATAGGACTAATTTTTGGGAAAAAAAGCACGTTAAAAAACAAAGCAGAAGCAATACCAAAAAGATAAAAGTCATACCACTCAATTGCAGTACCTATCAAACTTGCAAAAGAAACTCTTCTAGAAGCTTTCGATTTAGGATCTTGTCGTATTATCGTCATGCAAGTGCTTAATAAATATTTATTTAGTTTAAGCATAGAGGAGTTATGCCAAGAATACGAATAAAATTAGTCATAACGTTTTTAATAGAATAGTGTTAAGCTAAGCTTATAAAGTTATTTCGTAGCCTTTTCTACACTTCAGTATGTAATGGGGGGTACTTATCAAAATATCAAGAATATGGATATCAAGATGAACTACATCAATCTGATTCTCAATACCTTAGATAAATTTGTACACAATTTCATTTCAATGATCCCAAACATCATCATTGCCATTATTTTTATTATCTTCACTTATTTTGCTGCTCGCTTAATCAGTCACGTTGTTAGCTCACTTTTACCTAGAATGGCTGTTCGCTCTAATTTAGTGATTATTATTCATAAATTAACAACTATAGTAGTTTGGTTTATTGGAATTTTGATTATATCCGCAATAGTTGTTCCGTCAGTTACAGCAGCAAATCTTTTAGCAACTTTTGGATTAACTTCCGTTGCAATCGGGTTGGCATTTAGAAATATTTTCGAAAATTTCTTTACTGGTATTTTCCTTTTGTTAAGAGAACCTTTCAGTGTAGGAGACTTTATTACCGTTGATTCGCAACAAGGATATGTTCATCGTATTTCCATTCAAAATACTCATCTACGTAAAACAGATGGCACTCGAGCATACGTCCCTAACTCAAAACTGTTTACTAGCACAGTACATGTCTTAACCGATACAAAGCTTCGCCGAGAAAAAGTGAGTTGTAGTATTGATTTTAGTGCTGACTTAGAAAAAGCCCGCACTACAATTAAGAAGGCTGTAGAGCAATGCGAAACCGTTTCTAAGGAAAAGTACATTCAAATTTATGTTGTCTCTTTTTCATCTAATGGAATTGACTTTGAAATATATTGGTGGACAGAACCTGAACCAAGCCACATACGGCGTTCTCTTGATGAAGTACTTACAAATATCAAGAAAGAACTTGATGCTGAGAAAATTCCAATGACTTATTCAACAACAGTTAGCGTTCTTGAACCATTGGGACTACAAAAAAGAGAGGAATAATTGCTTAAGTCTAGACAAAGGAACCATGGTATTACAGCTGATAAATCCAGGGGTGAGAAGTAATTAGTCTATAATAGGAGTTAGCAATAAGATTCAGGATAAATCCAAGGATTTCGTATGATATACAAGCAAATTATGGTTGCAGTTGATGGCAGTAAGTCGTCAATGTTAGCCTTAAAAGAGTCGATTAGACTCGCCAAAGATCAAAAAGCAAAATTACTAATCATACATGTACTGGATGACCTTTACGAAGGTGATCTTGATCGTGAGTTGTTTGTTGCGACTCGTAAAGAAGAAGGGCAAGAAATTTTAAAAGTAATGGAAAAGACATTACGTCATTCAAAAGTTGAATATGAAATGAAATTAGTTGGACTGAAATCATCTACGGGCCGAGTTTCTGAACAGATAGTCAATAAGGCAAAAGAATGGCCAGCAGATCTGATAGTAATAGGGACACATGGTCGGCAAGGAATTCATCGTATGTTTATGAGCAGTGTCGCCGAAGGAGTGATCCGAATTACTGATACACCTGTATTAATTATTAGAAAAAAAAGAAGAGTAAAAAGTCATTAGTACGCCTGATTGATTGTGAGTTAATAAATAGAACACATTAGATAAAGGAATAAAATATGACTTTTATAGATAAGCTGCTAGGACGCCCTCTATCTTTAAAAGCACGCAAAAAACAAGAGCTTACCGTAATAACAGGCATACCAGCGTTGGGATTGGATTCTCTTGCTTCAATTGCGTATGGTCCTGAAGCGGCACTCATGATCTTACTACCACTTGGGGTAATGGGATTACATCATTTTCTCATTATCACCCTAATCATAGTATTTGTTCTCATTTCACTTTATTTCTCTTATAGGCAAACGGCCTATGCTTACCCCAATGGGGGTGGAGCTTATATTGTTGCAAGTGATAACTTGGGTAAGACAGTTGGGTTGTGGGCAGCAATCGCATTACTACTCGATTATCTACTTAATGTAGCTGTTGGAATATCAGCAGGTGTAGGAGCAATAGTTTCAGCATTTCCGTTCCTCCATAATTATATGCTTACGTTGTGCCTGTTAGTTCTTTTGATGTTAACTATCCTAAATTTGCGCGGCATACGTGAATCGGGATTGTTTTTTATTATCCCTACACTGTGTTTTGTTGGATGTTTACTGATTGTTGTAGCAATTGGACTAATTCAGACTTGGCAAAGCGGAGGGCATCCACATGCAGTTATTGCACCACCCACTGCTCCGCCTGCAACTGAAACACTAAGTATCTGGTTATTGCTAGCTGCATTAGCCAATGGTTTAACCGCAATGACCGGTGTTGAGGCCGTGAGTAACGCGATACCCCTGTTTCGCAAACCCAAAGTTAAAAATGCGCAATGGACGCTAACTGCAATCGTCGGAATCCTTGCTATGTTTTTATTATCTATTGCTGTTCTTTCTCCTGCATACCATATCGTCGCGATGCAGGAAAATCATCCTGGTTATCAAACAATATTGTCTCAACTTACTGCAGCTGTTACCGGAAAAGGAATTTTCTATTACATTTCAATTATTAGTATTTTTATTGTACTTACCTATTCTGCCCAAACAAGTTTTGCAGATTTTCCCAGAGTATGTCGTTTATTGGCAGAAGATGATTACTTACCCTCGTTCTTCGCAGAACGGGGAAGACGCCTGGTTTTTTCTCATGGAATTGTGATTTTAGCACTTGTTGCGGCTGTGCTTCTCATTGTATTTAAAGGAGTTACGAGTAACTTAATTCCTCTATTTGCAGTTGGAGCCTTTAGTGCCTTTCTTTTTTCTCAAACAGGGATGATTTTACACTGGTTACGACATGATGGTCACCAAGCTTATTTCAAACTGACTTTTAATGCCATAGGAGCTCTAGTCACAGCAATAGCTCTATGTATTATCATTATCACGAAATTTATGGAGGGCGCCTGGATTATTGTTCTAATTGCTCCACTCCTTGCCTTTTTAATGATAGGAGTCAGACATCATTATGCGAAAATTAGGCATGCAATTCAAACGCCCATTGAATTAAATGCCTCCGAGTTAAAACCTCCGGTAGTGATAATTCCAATCCAAGGCTTAGATCGTGTTGCAGAAAAAGCCATTCAATTTGGTATGCTTCTATCTGATGAAATCACTGCAGTTCTAATCGATAATGGTACTAATGACATTGATCGGATTAAAAATTTATGGTCTACCAAAATTGATAAACCCGCTAAACGAGCACATGCAACGATTCCACATCTAAAAATAATTAAGTCTCCATACCGACAAATCTATAAACCACTATTGCGTTATGTAGAAAAAGTAAAAAAACAAAAACACAATCGTCTCATCGCAGTCGTTATTCCCGAGCTTGTCGAACCCTACTGGTATGAATATTTATTACATAATATTCATGCAGCAGGACTACGTACTTTACTTTTTTTAGAACGGGATCAACGAACGATTGTAATCACAATACCTTGGTATTTGCACGATTAAATATCAATAAGGACTATTTATTTTATAGATGCCCCATTAAGTTTTACTCCTGTTTCTTTTGGTGGATATACATCGGCCAAAGAAACAGACGTACCATGCTCAGATACAATCCGGGCATGATACCGCCTTAATTCTCGAGGATCTTCTACACCACAGGAGTGACAAATCATCCCTACTTCATAAGTGAGATTTTTTACATAATTATAAACGCGAACTGCTTTATTCTTCGGGTCTAAACCTCTGACGAGCCATTTATTATGTGTTGTAATCCCAGTGGGACAAGTATTTTTATGACATTTCAAAGCTTGAACGCAACCAAGAGCGAGCATAAATCCACGTGCCGAATTAACAAAATCCGCGCCAACACACAGAGCCCATGTTACCATTCCCGGAGTGATTAATTTCCCAGAGGCGACTATCTTAATGCGATTGCGCAAATCATATTCTACTAATTTATCAACAAGAACAGGGAGACTTTCTGTTAAAGGTAATCCCATATAATCTGCTAAAGAGAGTGGAGTAGCACCTGTTCCACCTTCAGCACCATCAAGCGTGATAAAGTCAGGTGCATATTCGATACCCCTTTTTATAATTTCCTGAAACAATTCATCTAACCAGTCATAATTACCTAAAACTACTTTAAATCCTGTAGGTTTTCCTGTTACTTCCCTTATGTGATGGATCATATTAAGCAATTCGAATGAATTTGAAATTTCAGGAAAGCGATTCGGACTTATGGAGTCCTCATGAAACTTAATTCCACGCACTTTAGCAATTTCCTTTGTCACCTTGGCCCCAGGAAGTATTCCACCTTTTCCTGGTTTAGCACCTTGACTTAATTTAATTTCAAACATTTTTACTTGCGGATGAGCTGCTGCTTCTTTCAGTTTTTCATCAGACAAATTCCCATATTCATCATGGTAGCCATATTTTGCAGTCCCAATTTGCGCCACTAAATCGCATCCACCATCTAAGTGATAAGGAGATAATCCCCCTTCTCCAGTATTAAGCCAACACTTCGCTCTTTTTGCACCATGAGATA
>DAIAOV010000073.1 GCA_027437055.1 Legionella sp.
AACGTCTATTGTGCGTGTCTTGACTTGTTTCTTTTTCTTTTTCTTTTCCTTTAGATTTCTTACTGGCCCCTTGATCATCAAGTACTTCCGCTTGATTTTCATTCTCTTCTCGTGCCCGGCGATTTCCACTGCTAAAGAAGAGATCTGGAGATAAAATGTCAAACTGTCTCGGCTTTAATGGTTGGAAACTTTCAAGAACATCCAGTAATTTTTGTAACGTGGGTCTTTGTTCAACATCCTCTAACTCGGCCAAGTTAACCGCATAAAGGAATTGATCTACTAAATGTTCAACCAAGTGTGCTTCATAACCCTTGCCTGTTGCAATAGCGATGAGTTCTTCACGCGTATAATCGGTAACATCAACCTCAGTAAAGCGCTTATGAACGGCATCAGACAGAATGTCACGTCCCATATAAAGAATGGGATTTTGCGTTGCAAAAACAGTAAATCCGGGCTTTTTCGCTGGCTCTCCATTTAAATCATAGCCCGACATAAAGGAATTCAGTAACACCTCTATGCCAGGAATAGTATTCAATTCATCAATAACGAGGATGGCCCCCTCATGAAAGGCTTGGAGAAAGATACGACATGCTTCATCATAATCAGCGCCTTTAATATAGTAATAATGACGTTCATAATCATTATCCGTATCTTGCGCACCATCAACAAATCCCCATTGTTGTAATGCCTCGATGATTGTTTTACTTTTACCCGTAGTCGTATTGCCTTCTTGTAATACCCCTGCAATTCCATAGGAGTTCTCCTTCTTTATGCGGCTGATCTGTATGGCATCAAAAATCAGGCGCAAAGTATTTCTACGTGATGGTACTAATACGTATTCACTGGACTTAAAAATAAGGTTTTCATTCAAGTAATGTTCACATACTTTTAATCTCGTTAACGCTTTTTCATCCCAAATAGGCAGCCCTTCCCTGTCTTTTTCTTTGGTACAGCCACATAGTTCATCATTAATAGCTAAATCCATGAGCTGTTTTATTGTAAATGACGTGCGGATATTTTCCTGTCGAACATGAACAGCAAAGCGCAAAACCATCATTTGTAAATTCCTTGGGGTCAATGGCGGTTTAGCGAATAGAGCATTAATACGTCTGTATTCACTTAATAAGTGCACCATAATCCGTTGATTTGTATCATCTTGCTCTTTAGGGGCATCGGGAAAGAGATTGACAAAAACCGGTTTTAAAACATTCTCTAACAAATAATCATCGCGTAGCTCTTTAAAGAGCATTACCTGTCCATGACGGGCAAAAAAGTCGTGTTGTTTTCTATGGGCGTAACTGGTGAAATTACCGGAAAAAATAATTCGATGACGATCATTAAGTGAATAAAATTCCCCTTTTACTATAATACCCGGCGGATCGTTAAATAGGTTTTCGAAAATATCATAAGCACCATTTTCTTTTAAATTGGCTTCATCCAGATATAAAATCCCTCCTTGTTCCAGAAAGTCTTGCAGCCGTTCGAGACCGACATGCAACGTCACATTTTGCGTGCCTATTGCGCTCTTTATAAAGGTGATCAATTGAGTAAGAATTGTTGTCGTTTTAGCAGTTCCTGACTCACCAATAACAAACGCATAATAGGAAAAGGCTAAAAACTGACATAATTTAGCCATTCGTCTGTCTTGTAACTTTGTATAGTAATGAAATTGTCCTCTCTGCTGAGGAAAATGTATTTTACTTATCTCTATGGCTTCTTTCGCCTCTTTAAATATCCGCAATACCGGTAAAAAAGGATTTGAATTAGGATGATTAGTTAAATGTTGCATCATTGTTTTTAATTGAATGTAAGTAAAATCAATCTTAGTTTTCTTATAAATCTCACGACATGCTATTTCTAGTTGGCGAACGTTCTTTTGCAATTCGGGAAATGACGCGTTTAGCCTTTCCCAATATGCTTCTTTAGCTACTTGAATGTGTCCCACATTAAAATAGGGGAAGGATTTTTTGTCGTCTGTAATAATAACTAATTCATTTGGCCATGTTTTCAGCTCGCCATTCATATAAAAACAAGGATTTTGTGAAAATAATGACTCCAAATGTTGGGCAAATTCTTTGGACAACCTCCCTTTTAAAATAACTCGCTTTCTTTCAGAAGACGGTTGTACATTAAGAAGTTGTTGTAAAATGAAACCTTGATTCATAGTGAAACTTAATGTATCGCTATCTGCTGAAAAAGATTCAAATAAATCACTGTACTTGCTTGCTTCGGTAACATGATAAACAACGTCTGTTGGTTCATGCTCTATTTGATGGTCGAAGGTAAAATCAACATCATCGGTTACAATAAGCTGCACAAGGCGATTGGGTCGCTCTTTTTCTTTACCTTTATCCGCTCTATTATTTGAATGTTCTTGTGCCGCCGCAGACATAGGCTGAGGAAGGCTAATATCAGGAGGGACTATAAACTGTAACGTCACCTCATATTTTTTAGCAGCATCTATAAATTCGGCCCAAGCATTTAGTGGAAAATCATCAGTGACAAGGATAGTCATAATATGGGGTTGACCGCCATTTTGGGCCAACCAACCTGGGCGTTCCTCCATCAGACTGGTATCAGTATCACAATAATAGGTTTTGAAAAATAAATTCCAGGTTGTTCGATTCAGTGGATAGCTCCAAGAAGAACCGTATTCTGTATCTAATGGTGTAATGCTGTAGTGAGCATTGAATGCATAAGGCGCATCATAATGATTGATATAAAACGACGAGGGTAATCTATAGGGTATTTTATTATGATATAGTTCCCTTGTATTACAGAGGACAATCAAAAACTCTCTGAATGCTTTCAAATGAAAAGGAGCATTCTGAATGTAGAGGTTAGACTCTCCTGATTTAATGGCATCAATTAAAGGACCTTGATCTAAAGTAAGGCGAGAACCATCAATATGAATCGCTCCTTTCAACGATTCTACTGCCTTTGGACTCTCATAAAGACGAACAAAAGAATCGAGATGTGTTGGCACATTTTGAGCATCATAATGGCGCATACATCCGTTATAGAGATCGCCATCGGGAAACGAAGGCATGGTTTCAACGAGATCTAATCGTCGATAAAGCTCTCTCCCTATACTAGGTAAAGAGTCTTTATCTATAGCCATGATCACTCTTTGTCCTTGCCGCAGTGTATAATCCCCTATATTGCCCTCAGTCAGACGAATAAACCATAAATAGTGCGTTCCAATATGACTCATGTTGACACAAAAAATATCTTCTGCCACGCACGAAGTAACGAAATCAACTAATTGACTGGAAGTTTTTTCATATCCATTCTCCGTAATCATTATCGAAGAGGTCGAATAGCCTTCATAACCGGAAAGATAATAATATTTTTTTTGTTGTTTCTGACAGATATACCGCGCAAGCCTTGCATTAAATAACTCAAGCTGGTTGCTGTCTTCACAAATCACCAAGACGTTTCGTCGCTTATCACTCAAACCATCCGTCTTTTGCATTAACCGGCTGATGTATTCATCAACAGTCAATTCCTTTTCCTTTTTGACGCCCCGTTTCCAGGTAATAAACGGGTTATCTTTGCCTAAATCGGTTAAGGCTTCTAATTGCTGCCGTTGAAGTACTTTTTGCGGTATGTCTCTTTTTCGTTCAGAAGCCTCCAGCATATCCAACGCTTCCGCCTTATAGTCAGAGGGTTTTACCAAATTCAGATTCAGTGGCAGGCCGCCGGGATCCATGTGATAGATAGTATCGTTCAAGGACGTCTCAAGGAACGCATGAACTGCATTTGTCCAGATAAGATGCTCCTCACTCATCCTCAACATCTGCATATCCAAATAAAGCGGGGATAGTCTCAATTCACAGCGCCCTAATTTCTGTGATTTGATTGCATTAACTAACTCTATATCAGTAGCATATGTCCCCTGCAGCGTCCCTGCCTGGAAGCCACTATCTGGAACAGCGGGATGGCCATCATAAAAAGCCAACAAGGCCCCTATTCTTTCTAAAGGAGGTAACTTCATTAATCTAAGTTGAGACGCTATATTCTCCTCACTATATTGGTAGCCTCCCCAGGGAGCAAACAATAAGGAATGAATGCACCCATCTATATCAGGGTCATATATTTTTTCCACTTCTGATAAGGGTAAAGCTTCAAAAATATGCCTGACAGTAACCTTTGCTTCATCTTCATTAGATGAAGTATTTAACCGTATATAATATTTTTTTATTTGCTGACTAAAACCTATCTCAACCACTACATCAGTTTGCAGATACATTAAGGCCTCATAGGGAGAACAAGAGGTCAGTGCTTGCCATTCATTCTTATGTAAAACATATTCTCTTTCTGCCAGATAGATAGAATCTTTAAAAGCATATTGCTTCTCATAAACTTGTTTTGCATTGTTTATTAATCGACACCCTTCATAAGGAGTAATATCTGTAGGAACATACTCGGCAAAAGTCACTGTGCCGTCGTTGATAGTTGTAATCACAAAAGGAGTTTCTCGGTAATAACGAGGATGAATATAACGATTGTCTCCGAATGGTTTGGGAGTAATATATTCCATTACATCTCGCGGGGATTGAGAGGGTAACTCCGTGTTTGCATCAAGTGAAAACCTTTTAGGTGGCGCAAATTGTGCGGCGACCGTTTTATCTTTCGTTTGAAAAAGAGAGGATATTATGTTCGTATATAAATGTTTATTTTGACGTAATAATTCGGGAAAACTCATAACGTATTCGCGATGGTCATTTCTTTTGAGTAATCTATTTCCCTCTCCAGCCAATCTAAATAACTGTCTATTTCTTAAGTATAATTCAACTAACTGATCAATATTAATTCGCTCAAAATCAAGAAGAGCCTCACGTAAATATGGCGAGCTGATAGCGTTAACTATGGTGGAACTGATTATATATTGTGATTGAATTGTACGGTCGCTTGAAACACCGTAGTCCAGGCAAATTGAGGTTAATCGTTTAAAATTTTTCATTAATTGTTCTATTGTCTCTTGAGACATATCAACTTGTGTGACAGAAAAACGCTCAAGATCCGCTAAGCAATCTCCTTCGAATAAAAACGGAGCATTGCTATTCTTAACGACGACTCTTCTTAGAGACAAAGAATTTAATCGTGGAAGTAACAACAACAATTGACTAAGAGCTAAAGAACTAATTTGAGTTTGCTCTATTTTCAAATGAAGTACATTCAAACTTCTTGCAAGTTCGATTGGCTTTTCGCAAACTAAACGCACCTTTTGCAACTGTAACTGCTCTAATGTGGGGCAGCTTATAAGAAATTGAGAAAGCTTCTGCATTGTCATAACACAATTGCTAATATCTAAAGAAGTTAAGGACAAATTGTGACCTTCTGTTGCAGGTAATGAGCTTAAATGCAAGTGTAAATGGGCTAACTGAGGACATCTATTAAGCAATACAGACAGTTGTTGACCGCTCAAAATTAAATGTTCATCCTCTATTTTTAATTTTTCTAACCGCGATCCAATGCATTCAATAAGATTAACAACCGATAAATTATTTGTTCCGGAAATTTTTAATTCTTGTAAACCTTGATGATTTGCCAAAAATAAAATGAATTGTTCTTTTTCACTAGTGAGATTACTTATATGAAGGCTCTGAAGATTAGGGAACCGATACTTCATTATTGGGAGGGAGGACAATTGTTGTATTTCTATGGTATCTACAAAATTCACATACGGCTCAAAATCAGCCAACTCATCCGCCTCTAATTCATACCAGACAACCAAATGAATTGACTTTAAATTTTCTAGCGTTTGAAAATATTGTAATTGTCCTCTTCTTGACTCGCTTTCTTCATACTGATCCCAGTTTCCCCATCTGATTGATTCAATACTACGCTGTATTGACTCATCCTCCAGGATTAACTCGTCATCATTCACCTCATTAGCGTTAATATTTTGAATGACAATTTTTTCAGGAAAAGAACGAGCTAATGAGAGAAGAAACAATCCCGAATAATCACTGTATTGAGACGAATTATGACCAACACATTTAACAATAATTCGTTCTCTTCCAGAAAAACTGGCTATTAAATAATCAATTGCATTACTCCCTTCCTCATCCATATAGTCAATGACATCATTCATCTCCAGAGGTATAACCTGATGCTCTTTACCTTGCATGAGCAAGTCGAGTTCCCTCATTTTAAAATAATCAAGAATGACGCATTGTTTAGCCAGTAAAGGAACATCTAGATGAGTAACGGCCTCTTTTACCGTCGCGGGGTCAACAGGCTCTAACTCTCTTCTCTTGCTAATTAATTCTTCTAATGATGTAACTTTTTCTAATTTCCCTGTCCAAATATAGAACTCAAAACCACTTTCAAACAAGCTGCATAACACCTGTTGAACCTCATCAGCCAGATCTTGGTCTTTTATTATTGACCAATCGGTTATTATTAATGTGCACTTCTCCAGCTTAGCGCCGAATGCATTTTTTACTCGATGGTCTTCATAGCACGCTACGAGTCGATCGACTGCAATGGGGTAAGCAGTATCCGAAGTATAAGCCTCAACCCACATGTTATCTTCATAGAGCAACTTCATTTTGGTGAGCATGGCTACGGGCAGCATCGCTATTTCTCGGTAGTGAATGGGTCTATTAGATATTAATTATAATACATTGTGTGTGATTTTGAATCTAACGATCTGTAAGATAACGTCAGTTATGGATAAGAGACCTGTTATCCTAGAATCGTTCGGACTGAGGAGGCGAAGCGCCGTCTCGAAGCCTTTTGTACTAGTTTTAAGGTCTTCTGCCAAGGCTTCGAGACGCGCTAAAGCGCTCCTCAGCCCGACCAATCAAGTCCCTTATCCATGATAATGGAAGCTTCTGTGCTTGATTTTTCAGATAGAAACTACGATGAGGATTTTTGTCGGGCAATTAGTTGCCCGACCTTGTCGGTGATGTTGATTTTATTAAACAGAACAAATACTGCTATGGCTAAGCCCAGGTTCCGGTTCTTTACTGGCTCGCTCATAACCCGCTTTAAAAAATCCAAGGCCAGACGCTATAGAAACTAAGCCAAGACCTCCGACTACGATTCCAGCGACTCCCAATGAAGGAGCATTTAATGCCGTAAATGCCACAGTAAGGACAACAACACCTAATGCAATTATCAATCCGGATGTGAGACGAAAATCGATATACGTGAAAAGAATATCGAAATAGTCGATATCATTAGTCTTAGGACTTGGCATAGGTTCATCAAGTTGCTCAAACCAAGTAGAATGATTTTCCGGGACCATGGTAATATGAGACTCGCTACCATCAGCATTGACCATCGTTCCATGAGGATACATTGACCGCGCCACTTTTTTGCTGTACTCAGTCAATTCATAACAAAAACTATTATCCTCTCGCTCCTGTAACTCATACACTAAATCTTTAGTTAGCGCCGCACAATATCCTGCAACGCTGATATATCGCAGCCAAGCCTTCATGAGTGCATTTTGCCATGAATCTTCTTGCCATGGCACAAATTGAGCAGCGCTGCTCTTGCCATGAAAGTACAACTTCGACTCAATTGCTGTTCGATGGTTACTGTCTGTTTTGATAATGAGATGGCCTTTCTGATCATTCTCGGCAAAAGTTAAATCAAAAGTTACAAAGTGCTGAGCTTCTTGACTAGGATGATCTACTGAATACACTTGGGTACAAATTGCGGATATAGGTTTCATGAACGGTCGATTCTTTAAAGTTGCTTCTGGATATTTCTGTAGATACCCAGGACGCTTATTTTTAACAGAAGTTTTCTCTTTAGTGTAAAGTCGATGCAAGTTCCTGCTGATCACTGTTTCGCCTTCAGGAGTCACTTTATGGGCGTTCATATTATAAATATGCAAAGTAACACTGATACCCTCCCCCAAGTCTTTTCTACGTTTGAGTTGATGCGCCAAATTATTGGCTAAATTATCACTGTTAGAATGAAAGCGGTGCCTATCGGCACGTTCGTGTAATAGAGCGGTACCCGTCTCTTCATTCGGCGTATAATATTTTTCTGAAATTGGCCCATTAAGGACAATGACCGTTCCCTTATACTCATGATCATGAATCGACGTTTTTTGTCGTGGAGCAAAGGCAAATGCCCATATGGATAAAGGATTATCTTTATCAAGATGCTCATAGACAAGGTATCGACCAACGCCGGAGGAGTTAAGTGAAGTAACATCGAAGGGAGTATAAATAGAATGATCTAAAGTTAACTGACCTTGTTGTATTAATTTGGGCAATAATTGTGAAACGGTATCGTAATTGACAACATCTAACTTATTTATTTCTTGTACGATGACATCTCTATTTTTTTGATTGATACGTTCAATCTTTGCTTCCTTTTGCTTTTCTTCTTGTTCTGCTAGGACATGTTCCAATCGATCAGTAATCATCAATTGGTCTAGGTCTTCCGTGTTAATCATAATATTCCCCAAAAAATTTAGCTCATAGACTTCATTCCAAACTCATTGTGGAGCAGTCTATTATTTGTAAGCATTCATCTAATGGCGTTAACTTAAGGGATGTAGCCTTAATGAAGGCGCAGCCGTAACCCAAGATCGAAACCTGATTCGAGCCTTGCTCCCGGATTACGCATTGCTTCATCCGAGCTACAATTTTCGCTTAAATTGGAGTCATTATGTGAATAATTGCTATTATTTTTACCTTGGGCAGTATATTACTTATTCTGGTGTCTTACTAACGCCATGCACTTTAAAACAAATCCCGCCCTGCTTTATGTGACGATAATGCATAGATTCTCTTATTAAATAAGCGACAGAAATCTGTAAAAAAATATCTTGCGACACTCATAGAATTGGGTAAATGAAGTTTGGTAGCTGCGTGAATGGCATTAATATCTTCTGTTTGTAGATGACGACGTAGATGCTCTAAATACTCGGGATGTTCTAGCCATCGTTGAATCAAATGGACATCAACTTCCAAATGAAATTGGAGCCCGATAATATGATGATGATAACAAAATGCTTGCACACATTGACTGTTTTCTAGAAGAACCGCTACACCAGGAGCAGGCTTACTGGCAAACTGATGCCATTGAAAGACATCTAGTGACTCATTAAATGGTGCAAAGAAATCATGTTCGCCACGTTTGGTTACCTTTGTCCATCCAAACTCAGGTTTGTCTAAAGCATAACAACTGCCGCCCAAGGCCAGATTCAACAATTGTGATCCTAAACAGATGCCTAATATGGGAACTCCTTTAGCAATTGCTGCCTGCAATAATTCGACTTCGTGAACGAGGTGTGGATACCGATCAATCTCACTAGGATGCATGGCACCACCGAGCACAACAATGCCATGATAACGATTCATGTCCACTCGTTGATGAGGGTCTCTGGCAAAATTGACATAACGAACACGTAGCTTCATTCTTTTTAAAGTATGAATAATGATGCCCAAGGGCTCATATGGCGAATGTTGCACAACCAGGATTCTTGTCATTATTAAATTAGTGCAATTATTTATCTTAAGTATAGCCTGATGACATCAACAATTTAAATGCGAATTAAGAGCCTTTTAACGTAAGATTTTTTTACTACAATTAAAATAACAATAACTCGCCTAAGTAGAATATTATGAAAACAAGGATCGTTTTATTGAGTTTACTGTGCTTACATCTTAGTGACGCATTTTCTTGCACCATGGTGTATTGGAATACCAATGATCAAGCCAAGGTCGTTGCGCGTACAGTCGATCTGTTAATCGCTGATTATCCTAAAATTGTAGTGTATCCTCGTGGAATGGCCAGGCATGACGGAGCGGGGATTAACTCCATAAAGTGGACATCTAAATACGGAAGTGTCGCGGTCAGGGAGTTCAATACTGATGCCATTTCTGAGGGGATTAATGAACATGGCTTGGCAGTGCAGCTTTTATACTTAACCGGCTCGAGCTATGGCAAAAATGAGACCCTACCCAAATTGTCTAATTTACTTTGGGCTCAGTATTTATTAGACAATTATAAAACAGTCGATGAAGCATTGCAGGATAAAGATAAATTTCAACTTGTTGAAACCATCGCTTTTAATCAGAAATGGCCACTGCACTTAAGCATGCAAGACGCCACTGGAGATGCCGCAGTAATTGAATTTATTAACGGCAAAAAAACAATTTATCATGGCAATCAGTACAACATTATGACTAATGATCCGGCGTATAATATTCAATTAGAAAATCTAAAACGCTATCAATCCTTTGGAGGCACCTTGTCTTTACCTGGTGATATCGATCCCCTTAGTCGTTTTGTTAGAGTAGCCACCTATATGAAAACCCTACCAGCCCCTAAAAATACACGAGAAGCTTTGGCTGGAGTGCTTTCTGTAATACGAACAGCGATGGTACCTTTTGGCGCCATTGATACCTCGGGGAGTAATGCCGAAGATGCCTGGCCCACTCGCTGGGTTTCTGTAGCCGATTTAACTCATAAAACCTATTACTTTAGCTCGACTACCACCCCCAATATTATTTGGTTGCATTTAGACGATTTAGATTTTTCATCAGGGAAACCTGTTTTATCCATTGATCCTGACAATATAAATCTTGTTGGTAATGTGAAGATACAGCTCCAAGAAGAAAAAAGCACTAATTCCCAAAACAAATAATAGACCTCTTGCATAACCTATATATTTTGTTTTAATGCAAGAAGTCTAATACAGCTAACTTGTTTTAGGTAGAGCTTGGCGCATGTCCTCACTACATAGCTGATTGAATATGGGAGAATAATGCTCATTGCTCAAAAAATCATCTATATATGATTTGAGGTTCTCTTTCTGCATCAGTAGCTTCTCTTTAATATAACTCTCTATTTCTTCACGATTCTCCATAGGTTTTGTTATCCAAGACTCTAATTTCTCTGCAGGGATTTCCAAGTTTAAAACAATCTTGTTGCTTTTAAAGCTGCCTAATAAGACGGTAAAATAATATTGTTTTCGGTTAGATGAATATCTGGCCAGATAGTCGCCAGAGTTAGTGAGCAAGAACTCTGCACGCTCTGTATCAATACGGCCATGATACAATGGGGCCTCCATTTCTTTTTTTAATGATTTTTTCATTTTAAAGAATGAGGCTGCTTGATGATAATCCCACAAGCCAGCACCAGTGCGCTGTTCTTTGCTATCTTCAGTCCATTGTTTTTGCAGAACATTTCCATAAAAAAGTACCGTACGCGCCAGCATTATTGATGTGTAAACCCTAGACAACTGCTCGCTAAATCCCGCACTACAACGTCCTTCATGGATAATTTTATATAATTGAGTATATATAGGTGGTAAACCCGCATTGTCCAAATTAACAAAATCAGAGTCAGCAAATCTATTTAATGCATTGCTCAACTTGGATTTTTTAGATGATGAATTACAGTCCTCCTCTACAAAAGTATAAAATAAAGAGACCGCTAACTCAAATTCATGGAATTCAGGAGTACCTTCGCCAAATCCCCAACCGTATTTTAAGTGTATCTTTTTAGCTTTCTTTAAAATATTCTCAAATAAATTACAAAATGTATCATTGAACAATAAGATATCTTTTACAGCAAGGCCTAGAGTATTGTTCATTTGAGTATTACTGAGTTCGAACACAGAGGGAAAGATTGTAAATATTTGCAGCAAATCATCTCTTGAAAAAGACTCAACCCATTGATGGCTCTGCACACTAATATCTCTACCTTCACCAAGATAATCATCCAGAAGACCAGTTTTTTCAAGGCGTTCTAGAAGCATCTTTTCTGTATAATCTACACCATTGATAGTAATAATAGTTTGAGTTGTCGGTAATTCATCTTTTGAGTTAATGCCAATCTGCTCGGCACTTTGCCCATCAAACTCCTTTTCATTTTCTTCCGTATCTTCCGTTGAAGTATTTATAGGATTTTTAGTCTCTACTTTCTTTCTGCTCATATAGACCTCCATTGCTATACATTTCCCAATGCTTAGCAATTTAAGCTGATTATAACACAGATCGAGCAAGGGCCCGACCTACTCATTAAATTGACGCCATTGAGTGGTCATATCCTTTGATAAGAGCAAAGCCACCTATTATATGCATCAATATGTTTAATATTGGTACAATTAACAATTAAAAGACGTCTTCCTTCAGCAACAAGTTTTTTTTTGGAAACAAGACGTATGTATTGTAAGAGACGATGTTTAAAGTTTTTGATTTGCAACTTCCAATGAAGTAGTCTCTTCATTGTTACTTATTTCTTGAGAAGCAGGAGACTGCCACAACGTCCCTCTAGAGAAAGAACCAGATGGTGCGCTAATAGGTATGAGGGTTCCATTTTTTTTATCAATCAGCAAGTTAATTAATTTATCATTCAAATCTGGTAATTTATTATTCACGCTTGGTTGAGGACGGCGCAGATCCGCATGTCGAGCAGATAACCATATTTCCTCATTCAGAGGCTTAATCTTTTTCTCATAACACGTTAACAACTCATCAATATTAACCTCATTTATTGCAGATGTTTTTAAATGGCTAATCAAGCTAAGCTCTGAGTCCAGCTCAAGAAACACTTTGATATCAAATTTTGCTCGTAAATTTGCATCTAAAAAAATATCTGTCCCGAAAATAATGATATCGCATTCCGGCTCTCGGAGAGATAATAGCTTCTCGATAGTCATTAATAATGACGCCGTGGAATCGTAAGCGGAACAATCGATTAACAAGGTTCTCTCTTTATTTAACAAAGAATGGCATTGTTCGCTGAACTCTTTAAAATCACTACCAATAGGCCCACAAACAGCTAATATTGTCATTGTCATCACCACTAGGTATAAAATAATGGCAATGGTACCTCTTTTTTACCAAGTTTAAAATCACTCTCACTAGACATCTTTTTCCTTCCCGGTTGCTCGCAACCGGGTTACCATTTATTGATTAAATCGTACTGCCTCCTCAGAACCACTTGTCACATTACCCGCGGTATAGGAACGAGCTCCTGTGCCAGCAAGATCCCCTTTATCGACAATAAGGTACACATCGCGTATTGGTTTTCCGGAAAACCAGCATTCCAAAATTTCACGGACACCTGCCGCATAACGTGCTTGTGCAGTCAATGAGGTACCTGAAATATGAGGAGTCATACCGTGATGAGGTATGGTGCGCCAAGGGTGATCTTTAGGGGCGGGCTGAGGGAACCATACATCACCTGCATATCCAGCAAGTTGTCCGCTTTCACAAGCTCTGACTATTGCATCGCGATCACAAATTTTACCTCGCGCTGTATTAATGAGATAAGCACCTCGTTTCATTTTAGTGAGTAATCGATCGTTAAACATATGCTCTGTTTCCGGAGTTAAAGGACAATGGATAGAAACCACATCACAGACTTTAACTAAAGACTCAACATTGTCATGAAACACCAAACCCAATTCTTTCTCTGTACTTTCAGGTAAACGATGACGATCGGTATAATGCAACGCCACATCAAAAGGTTTTAAACGTCTTAATACTGCTAAAGCTATTCGTCCCCCAGCAACAGTACCTACAGTCATCCCCTCGAGATCATAAGAACGAGAGACGCAATCGGCAATGTTCCATCCCCCTTTTAGCACCCACTCATAGGAAGGTAAGTAATTACGAACCAAGGACAACACCATCATTACGACATGTTCAGCAACACTAATACTATTTGAATAAGTGACCTCAGCCACGGTGATGTTGTTTTTAATTGCTGACTGCAAATCCACATGATCGGACCCAATACCCGCAGTAATAGCCAATTTAAGTTTTTTCGCTTTAGCAATACGCTCTGGAGTTAGATAAGCAGGCCAGAAGGGCTGGGAAATGACAATATCTGCATCAGGTAATTCGCGTTCAAACACTGAATCAGGGCCATCTTTATCTGAGGTTACGATAAACTGATGTCCTTGCGTCTCCAGAAAGTCACGCAACCCTAATTCGCCGGAGACCGAACCCAACATGACTCCTGGTTTAAAGTCCAAATGCTGAGGACTTGGTAATCTTTGTCCATCAGGATATTGCTTTATTCTTGGCAGATCATCGCGAGCATAAGTTTTGGGATAACCAGTAATCGGATCTTCATACAGTACACATAAAATCTTAGCCATAATTTTTCCTTAAATTAAAGTTTACTTCCGATTGATAAAACACTGTAGCTAGGTAATGATCTGTAGCAACTGTCTTACGTGAACGTGTGTATACCCAAAGAAGTTCGAGCCAAAATCGCAACGCCTCACAACATTCAAAAATGATAGGTTGACAATTAATTGCTCACGCGCCTATAGTCGTTCCCTTTGCTCTTCATAGCGTATTTATTAATTCTTGATATTGTTCTTCATTGAAACCTAACGCCATTACTTCGCCATTTTTTTCCAAAACAGGCCTCTTGATAAGTGACGTATTGGCGATAATGAACGCTATTTGTTCCGCTCCACTCAACGCTTCGTAAATGTCTTTATATTTTCGGTAGGTCATTCCTTTTTTGTTAATAGGCAGCTCGCCTGAAAACTCACCCCATTTTTTTATTTGTGTTGCTGTTGGGGGAGTTTTTTTGAAATCGATAAACTCATAATCAATTTTGTTCTTCTCCAGAAAATTGCGCGCTTTTTTTACCGTATCGCAATTAGGGATAGCATACATTGATATCATTTTATTTAGCCTCGTTATAGCGAAAACAATTTGTCGTGTGATCATTCACTAGTCCTACAGCCTGCATAAATGCATAACAAATGGTGCTACCCACAAATTTAAACCCGCGTTTTTTAAGGTCTTTTGACATTGCATCTGAAACTAAAGTACTCGCTGGAATATGACTGATATCTGGCCAATGATTTTGTATTGGCTTGCCGTCAACAAAATGCCAAATATAATCAGAGAAAGTGCTCCATTCGTTGATTACTTCTAAATAAGCCTTAGCATTGGTAATAGCTGATGCAACTTTTAAACGGTTACGAATAATGCCAGGATTCTCTAAAATTGAGTTAATTTTATTCTGGTCATAACATGCTATTTTCTGTGGCGAAAACTCATCAAAACAGGCACGATAATTCTCGCGCTTTTTCAATACAGTAATCCAGCTTAATCCCGCTTGAGCTCCCTCTAAGATTAAAAACTCAAATAACTTTTTATCATCATAAATCGGTATGCCCCATTCATGATCGTGATAATCGATATAGAGGGGCTCATCTGAAACCCATGCGCAGCGAACCTTATTTACAGTAGAACGCTCCTTTTGTTCTTCCACACTCATAGTAACTCTTCTTTTTCTATTGTTTTGCTAGTCATAGTAATCACCAAATGAAAGGTATAAGTCTAGTCGTGACTTTTTTTTGATATTCCGTATATCCAGGCAAATCTCGTGCGAGTATTTTCTCCTCATTCAAAATACGGGCAACTAGAATTGATAGGAAGACAGGGGCCAAAAGCAGCGTCCACCACGAACCGAGCGCAAGCGGTGTGCCGAGGAAAAGAAACAGACCACCAAGGTACATTGGATGGCGAATGAATCCATATAGACCAGTCATAATCACTTTTTGTCCCTCCTCAACACGAATAGTGGCAGCAGCATAGGTATTCACTTTGGATACGAGATAGAAA
>DAIAOV010000074.1 GCA_027437055.1 Legionella sp.
CCGGTTACAAGATCTCTTCTCCCATCCCAAGTGCCCTTGAGATTAAGCTTTTTTGCCTACCTTTTAAAGATACAAGCCTGGTTGCAAGCAACCAGGCTACAAATAATTGATAAAGGGTTAATCCCTTAACTTGACGCCATTATGTGAACGGTTACGTCAATGGCAGTGAGGTTGAGGAAGCGCCCGTATGAATACATTCGTTCATTAAACAATCACTTTGATTCTTAATATTACGGTAATCTTCATTCAGTATACTAATTTCATTAAAACTCATTTTGGAGAATGAAATTGATTAGAAAAACTCTTCTTGCCCTAGTCCTTTTCGCATTTGCCTTCAATTCGTATAGCTATAAGTTTGATACTATAGTTTCTTTTGGAGATAGCCTATCTGACAATGGTAATTTATATGCCTACATGGCTCATTTCATTCCTAAGTCACCACCTTATTATCATGGGCGCTTCAGCAATGGCCCTGTTTGGACAGAAGATCTATTTCAATCTTATTTTCCCAACGGCGCAAGTGATAACTTCCAAGACTTTGCTGTAGGCGGCGCAGGAGCAGTTTTATCTTACAAAGAGAATTTACCCTATACCTTAAGTTCTGAAGTGGATGATTATCTTTATTTGCATAACTATGTTAATAAAGATACTACGCTTTATACTATTTGGATAGGTGCTAACAACTATCTTAATGGCCCTACCAACGTAGACGCAATAACCACTTCTGTAGTTGATGCTATTGGTACTAACGTTGAGTCGCTCATTAATAATGGCGCCGTGATGATTCTAATAGTTAATATTCCTGATCTAGGAAAAACTCCAGCCGCTGCACAGAATAATACTCAAGAGTTATTAACTGAATTAGCTAATAAACATAATGAGAAACTATTCGCTAAATATAATGAATTAAAAGAACGTTATCCTAACGTCAACATCGCTTATTTTGATGTGTATTCTTTATTCAATCAATTAATGAGCAATCCAGGGCAATTTAATATTACCAATACAACCCAACCTTGTTACTCTGGTGGTTTTTCATTGAGAGCAGTAGCGAATAACCCAGAGCTCTTGAATAAGTACCTGGACACTCAAGCAAAACAATATCACTTAGTTCTAGATGAGCAAAAGAAACAAGCAATTCTTGCCAATCCAGTTCTTAAAGAAGCATTGATAGTAGGCTATCAAGATCAAAGCCTCCCTAAATTGAACGCCACTTCGAACTCGTGTACTGGCGATTTATTCTGGGATCATGTCCATCCAACAGCCCCTATTCATCAGCTAATTGCTCAATATGCTAAATCAACCCTTGATGAAGCAGGATTTCAGCCAATTACAAAATAAACATATTATAGAACAGTAGGTCGGGCCAAAGGACCCATAGCCGTCAGGCTAAGGAATTAACATTACTTTATTTTCAAAGCCATTCGGGCTGAGGAGCGAAGCGCTCCTCAGCCCGAATGGCTCGGAGAAAAAATCAAGTTCCTTATCCATAACTGACTTTGACTCGGAGCCATTAATCGTTTAGGGGTTAAACCAATTTTTCAAATCTTTTATTTCTTCTTGCACTCTTTCTATTTGCGATAGAACTGACTCTATGCCATTTTCTGAAGCCTCTACAAGTAAATCAGAATAAATTGTTTTTTTAGCTAATAAGAGATTAGACATTGCTTCATCACTGATTGCCTTTTGTCGTTCATCCTCTATTTGTTTTTGGCTTTTTATATAATCCTCCATTGCCTTTTCAGTATTAATATATTTTATGCCTTCATTAATCAGATTTTTAACTATAATCTGCATCATCTCGTACTTCATTGCTTCAATATAAAGGGGATCAGCCGATGATTTCTGACAACTCAATAACAATGAAAACAAATAATTAGCGGTCAAACTAACATCTTTCTTTATAAATGTGGATATTACTGCATCCACATCATGACTGATGGTTGTAATACCTTTTAAAATCTCAATATTTTCTGGTTTATTATAATCAGCCCACCTTGTAAAATTTACTGCCTGTTCGTGAAAGGACTGAGAAACCTTTTCTATCCATTTCAATTCATAGGCATCAATTTCACTCTGCTTGCCCGTTGCATCAATAGTTAGTAATACCTTACTATGTGGCCGTTTATGTACTCTACCTAGACCTTTTTCAGATGTTTCTTTATGGGTAATAGTTAACTTTTTTGCATCCAAATCTGGTTGATACCGTTCATGTATCACATATTTATTCGCAATCACATCAACAAATATTCCATGCTCTTGCATTAATTTTTTTTGTAGTTTTTTTGCAAATCCCACTCCCTCACAAACGCTCATGACCAAAGTTAATCGTGGCTTTGCACTAGGATCTTTTATACTAGGATCAATAAATAATTTATCTAAATAGGCTGCGACGTCCTTTATGTGATATATAGTTGCGTTCCCCGTGCGTCTATCAAAAACATAGTCACTTACTTCCTCTCTGCCATGAGCTGAAAAGTACACTTTGCTACGATGAGTACATTGAGGAAACAAGCTAGGATTACTCAAGCTATTGAGATCACTACCATCAGGTATTTTCACTAGTTCAGCAACAGTATCTTTAATAACAAGTTCATCAACAGTTGCTGTAAGCTGATCTTGAGTCAAATTAATATAAACCACTTTATCGTGTTTAGAGTACATGGAAGATACCCATCATAATACATTCTACTAAAGTATAGTTCTTTTCACTAAAACTGCTTATCATATTAAGATACTAATCATCGCAAAGAGAAACTTGGTATGACAACATTGATGTTCCCCGGACAAGGGTCGCAAAAAAAAGGAATGGGCGAACATCTGTTTGATAAATTTTCTCAAAAAATTCAGCAAGCAAACGATATTTTAGGTTATTCAATTCAAGAATTATGTATTCGAAATCCACAGGAACAATTAAACAATACCCAATATACTCAACCGGCCTTATATATAATAGAAACGCTTTCATTTCTTGAATACATTAACTCAAACGCTCCTCCAACCTACTGTATTGGTCATAGTTTAGGGGAATACAGCGCTTTATTTGCCGCAGAAGTTTTTGATTTTGAAACAGGGCTTAGACTCATTAAAAAACGTGGCGAGCTTATGGCTAAAAGTACCGAGGGTAGTATGTTAGCGGTAATTAATTTACCCCTCGAACGCTTAATCGAATTACTGCAATTACACCATCTTGATGCCATAGACTGCGCTAATTTAAATTCACCCAAACAAACCGTGTTATCTGGCCCAACAAATGACATTGCAAAAGCAAAACAAATATTATCTACCGAAGCGAGCAAGTGCATTATTTTACCTGTTAGTGGTGCGTTTCATTCCCGTTACATGCATGATGCTGCTCAAGAGTTCGCTAAGTTTATAGCACCATTTGAATTCAAAGCACCAAGTATTCCCGTAATAGCCAATGTTTCCGTTCAACGCTATAGTGCAGAAAACATTAAAGAAAATCTAGTGACCCAAATTGACCACCCAGTTAGATGGTCAGAAACGATTAACTATCTGCACCAACAGGGAGAAACGGAATTTATTGAGATAGGTCCGGGTAATGTATTGACTCGGTTATTAACCTATTTTTAACGAGTCAGCATTCATCCAATGGCGTCAACTTAAGTAATCATAGTAATGCTCAACAATAACACATTGTCTGACTGATTAGTAAAAGAATGAATAAATTGGTTTAAATACCCTACATCTAAAACAGCTGATTTAGATAGCTGTTTTGCTATCCCAACAAAGGCACGATTTTGCTCCACTGAATAAGGCGAAGTCCAGCGAGGATGATTAAGGTTGAAAAAAATCTCGTCAAAACATGAAAAGGAATAACCATTCCATTTTTTAAAAGGAACTCTTAACCATAAACGCTCACGTAAACGAAACGCAATTTGTGATTGAGTAGTATGATTCCTCTCTTCCAAGCGCGTCCGGTTATTTAATGTTACATTTGAATTATTCAATAGGCGCCAATGCAATTGCTGCCACAATCGTCTTTCCGTAAACGTAGTGTTTGTTGGTGTCTTTGTGGAAATCCAACCAGAGCCTATAAAGAACATAACATCTGGATTAAATTGATAACCCAATCCCCCCAATAAAAGGAACTGATTAAACACATGAGGCGTGTCAATCAATCGTAATTGAGGTTCTAAATAATATTTAAAAGAAGAATTTTCTGCCAAGGGGGCAATAATGTTGGCCACTGCCCAATCTTTACTATAAGTCTTAGTGGCATTAACTGATTGTATTCCCCAGCTAAGAAAAAAACCGACTATTATTTTTATCCAAAAAGAATATTTTGCTTTATACATAGAAAAAACTCATAACCTATAAGATTATCTCTCCCTGTTTCTAAAACTACTGTTATATTAGTACCTCTTTTGTAAAAGATTGTCTACCTATACGAAGAACGTAAACCAATGATATAGTCAATAGAACGAGCCGCTACGCACTATTCTTTCACTACATTAAGGAAAATACCGATGAAACATGGACAAGCCCAACCATCTACTGAGAAACAATCAAATCCTACACCAGCGTCAAATTGGACTTTTCCTCCTAGCCCTCCTTACATGCCTGGAGCATTACCGTATTTGTATCTGTTCTTTTCTCAACAAAGAGAGCTTAACAAGGCACAAAAAGCCGCCGATCAAGCTCCTCGTTCGTGCGTTTTATTTTAAGAACTCCCTCTGGATCTTACACACATCTCTGAACTATTCCGACGCCCCGCGGCATGGCAATCGTTCACGGAATGTGTTGTAAGTGTTCGATATCGATAAAAATTGTTGAGTCGTTTGACCCAACTTTCGAATTATATGTTTTTTAAATCACTTATGGTTATTTTTTGACCATATGTGCTATATTTAAAATACACCCAATTAGCTCCAGCCCCATCAGAGAGGAACAAGGAAGATCCCTCTACTTACAAAAGATAATTTGACAGATTATTATGATGTCAAAAATATAAAAAACGAAAAGAATATCGTTGTCCGTGTGGGTATAAAGAAATCATCTAATAAAGATCCAGCACATCCCCCTTTTATAGTTTGCAAAGAAGGTACAGGAGCCAATGAGGACTGCGAGGCAACACTCTTGCTACAAGAAACTAAAACATCAGGAATACTACCCGTTATTACGCGTGGAGAAGATTATTTTATACGTGTAGGATATCCTGAACCAGCAGCAAAAAAATGGTCAGAAGTAAGAGAATATGCTGATACGCTGTTAGCTCAAGCGATCCCTCTTTCTCTGGCCATGTTAGATACGGGTATAGTAGATAAAGACAGAAAGGTGATGCAGCTTGGATCCGATGCTATCGCTGTTCGAAATATTGCCATTGTAAAAGATCAATTATTTTTCTTTGATTTCGAGCCCTCTCACATCATTAATTGGAATAAAAAATTAACCTATGAAGATGAACAAGCTATTAGCGCATGGAAAATTTCTCAAGAAAATGTCATTAAAAGACTTGCTGCAAATCTCGGTGTATCCCCTACAAAAACGGAACAACTAATACAAAGTTTCCATAAAGAAACAAGCAGTCTCATAGGGACTAAGGGAAAAGAAGCGTCCGTTATATGGGAGCAAATACTCAATCCACAAAAAGAAATATCAGAGTCTCAATACCAACCACCAGATTTAACGGGTACTAACAACAAATCGCCACAAATGATGTCTGGTAGCTATCAACCACCTGACTTACTTATGAAGGAACCGCAAACCTTACAGGCACAAAAACAGGAATATCAGCCCCCGACTTTATCCATCAAAGAATTCTCACTGGAAAAGAAGTCGCACCCCGATCATCTGTCGTCTGATTTACCGCAAAAAGAATATCAAGCGAAGAAAATGCAATTTCAAAAATATGAATCATTTGATAAGTCGATGCGGGGATCTCAACCAATGAAAATAACGCGTCAAGAACATCAATCATTTGACTTAATGAAAAAAGAATATCAATCCGGAAGAATACAACCTCAGTCTCAAGGATATCAACCACCGGAATTGACTAGTAAGGAAAAAGGCACCGTTTTATACCCTCCAATTTATTCTAATCCTGATAAACCAGCTCAGCTTAGTGATGTTTTTGCTGTATTACAAAGTTTTATTAGCGCAACAGCTAGCAAAAAAGATTCGTTACATAAACCCCATATTGAAGATAAAGCAGACGAAATGGCCTCTTTAATTTGTTCCAATAAGGAATTACGAGAAAAGAACTTTTATAAAGAATTAGAGGCAATGATTAATAAAAAAATAGATTCCAATTATAGAGGGCCAGCAATGCATTTACTAATATTAGCCAGTGAGGCTATAAAAAAATATGAAAAACAAACACTGCTCGATAGTGAACAGGATAAAACAGAACAACGTTACAATGTAATGTAAACATATCTTATTTTTAGACGCATTATCCGAGAAAGCCAATATTAAAAAATAACAATATATGTTGTCAGAGGAAACGCTGGTGTCGTTTATCCATCAACGGGTCGAAACAGCAAAACGCAGGTATAGCTCCGTGGTGGAAATGCCACAGGGATTAATCGACACGTTCTAAAGGATTCTTATAACGTTGCAAATACATACTCGCTAATTGATAAGAAGCATAATCTGTCAAATGACCTGCATCACGAAAAACGGGTACGCCATTGATATCCGTTTTGCATAGACAGTTAGGACATTGTACTTTCTTGGGATCAATAATGATTAATTGAGCATATTTATTTTTCATGCGCAAAAACATATCGTCTTGCCATTGCTGCTTTTTCTGTTGCCTAGCTAACTTAAAATCACATTGTTTGGTATCATAAGCTCTTCGCCGTTTAATATGGTCAAAAAAGCACTCATGCGGATTACCTGATAAGGCAATTGATTTGATTAATACTGGCCTAGAACCTGATGCAACAATAATCGCTAAGGCCTTATCCAAAGCATCTTCAATATATTCTTTGGCAGGTATTGATGCATTATCGATGATAAGTTTTCCATTTAAATAGCCATTCCAATTTTGTCCTATAATCACAAAATCATAATGATTTACTTTAATCATCTCAAAATAACGCTCAGTTTGCTCCTGGCAGGCTTGATACCGTTTTATATTCCAATCGTATAGAGTAACTTCTGGTAACGAAAGACAGGCAGCTGTTGCATGAGCAAGAATGGACACATTAGCTTTCTGCGCTAACGTGTCCATAAATCCCCAAAAGTGATTAGAATAAGAATCACCTATCATCAAAGCCTTTTTGCTAGCTGCATTTTTAACACCGATCTGACAGTCAGGGCTAACCTCCACACTCTTTTCTTGCAAGCATAAAGTTCTTTGCGCGCTCGCATACTGTTTTAATTGCGTATCAATCAGAGCAATCTCCTCAAAACGTTGAGGATAACCCTCATGTTTTTTGATGACATAATCACTCAGATGAATGATAAGTACAGGTAATATAAATAAATAAAGCAGCGTGTAGCCCAATTTAACTCTATGAAATTGGCGCGCTGGTTTTTCAATAAATCTCCAAGAACAATACGCTAAAATAAAAACGCCACTAAATGCTAATGATAGTAATGTGGTGGTTTCTTTAATATCGAGATAGCGAATCAATACAAAAATAGGCCAGTGCCAAATATAAAGAGAATAAGAAATTAAGCCAATAAACACTACAGGTTTGACTGAAAGCAATCGAGTGATGAGAATAGATTGACTATTTTGTTGACCTAAAGCGAGTAATGCCCCTGTTGCTACACATAATATAATGGCGTACCAATTAGGAAATCCTACATGGATATCACTTCGGGTTGCTATGTAAAATAAGGTAATAACAGCTACCATGCCAATGAGATCTAAAAAGAATTTGGATAGAGGTCTTTTCAAGGGCATGCGATTTGGACTCAAAGCAACAGAAGAACCAATTAAAAACTCGAAAATACGACTTAATACTTGATAATAAGTTTTTCCTGGGTAATGAGAAGAACAATAGAGGGATACCACCAAAAAAAGCAGGGTGAGTAGGTAAATCACTTTAGGCATATGGCTTTTACCAAAAATACGGTAGAACAGGTAAAGGGCTATAGGTAACATCAAATAACACTGCCACTCAATGGACAACGACCAAGTATGTAATAAGGGTAATTGATTATTATTGGGGGAAAAATAATCCGTAGTCACTCGCTCAAAAAAAGTATTAGAAATAAACAAAGTGGTTTTACGCGCACTTTTGAAATAGTGCATCAGATCATCAGGTAAATAAAAAAATAAAGTGATTAACGAAGTAAGAACAATCAAGCAAAGTAATACTGGCTGTAAACGCCATAATCTTCGATTATAAAAGTCAATAAAAGAAAAACGATCGTTTTGTAAAGAGGTATGAATAATACTGGTGATCAAAAATCCGGAAATAACAAAGAAAATATCAACACCTATGAATCCAGATGGAAATAATTTCAATCCGCCGTGAAAAAACAAAACAAATAAAATAGCGATAGCTCTTAAGCCATCGATGTCCGGACGGTATTTCATCCCCACGATATCCTCGATTTAAATGCGTATGTTATAACACAAATTATTTTTTAAAAGCGTTATTTTTAGACGATTTTGACCTTTTCCGAAAAATAACCAAAATCGATTTTTATAAATAATAACGACTTACTGCAGCAGTTTCGTGATATTTTTTATCAACAATCTATAAAAATTGACAATTCTGTATTATAATACCCCATCTTTGTCATTGTTTGATATAAATTGCTATAAACAGAGCAGATAAATTCGTGAGGTTGGTATGAGCTTTCCAAAACATTATGTCACTTACTGCGTTATGAACACCGAAGCAGGAGCTAATCCTTTTGGCCATGCCAGTTTAATTTTCTCTCGACAAAAAACGGAAACATCTCCCATTGAAGTGCTCGATGGTGTTGGCTTTTATAGTCAGCCCAGTAGCACAACCAATCCACTTGTAGCAGGCATAAAGAAACTGATTAATTTGAATGTCGATTTACAAGATGGTCACGGTGTTTTAGAACAAGAGGTAATGAGATATCTTGATGGCGATGGACTAAGCGGCCTTAGCTTTGAAATTAGTGAACAGCAATTTGAAGCGCTCAAGACCAGTTATCAACAAATGATGAAAACTGAAAAAGAAGTTATAGAAGAGCTCAACGAAGAATTAACTCGTCAAGGTATAAAGCCTAATGGCCATACTCGCTATGTCGCTGAAAAAACAAAAGCGGCAGCTGAAGGAAGAATGCCTCGTTTAAAACCCTTCCATATTACCATGAAATTAACTATGAATGGTTTTGATAGTTGTGATTCGTATACCTGTAAAGATTATGCACTCGAATTATTAACACAGCATAAAATAATGCCTACAGAAATTAGAGATCAATTGATTAGCAACAGAGCAACAACGGCATTTCCAGTCTTTTCTGAACTGTACTTACCACCAATACGCTTAATCAGTACCGGTACCCCAGGTGAAGTAATTACTTCTAAAACGACAGGCCAAGTTTTTCACAACCGGGTGTGGGCAAAGAACTCTTTATTTTGGGCAACACCTATTCATACACCAGAGGAAAAAGTATCCAGTGAGGATGCGAATTATTTCCAACTCAAAAATGTGCTCAATCGTATTCGTGAGAAGGAAGAGGAATTACGCCAAAAAATCATTAAAATTAAAAATAAACCAGATCTTGATCAAAAACAATTAAATAAATTTAAGATACAACTACAATGTGTAGAAAATCTTTTCTTCCTTTTTAACAACAGCGGTGAAAACGAAGCTCCTGAATTGTTTCAAGAACGACTAGCTATAGCAGATAATGTATTAGATACAGCAAGTAAACTCCTGATTGAAGATGAAACAAATTATTCCTTCTTGTTTCATACGATCCACGGTATTTCATTATACGACTCATTACTTGCTCTACTCACTATCACCATATCAACCGCAATATCACTTTTAGTCACTCCATTAGCCTTTGGTTTAGTAGCTATCAATACACTATATACAGCGCACCAATTCTTTTCTCTCTATGATAAAGAGAAAAGTAATGCGGCTATTAATGATAAGGCTCAGCGCTATTCTCTTGAAGGACAGGAGCAGCAAGAACCATCGCTTGTTGCAAGTTAGTCCGTGTAACTCCCTCACTACCGCGAATCGGATTGATAATCGGCTTCATATCCAAGTCGCGCGTCAGCAAGCGGAACTTTGGTAACGTTTTCGTCTAAACTCAATGCCAAGAACGGTTATCTAAATTCATGGCGCAGGATAGAAAAAAGTAACTTCATGCTTGTTATAAAACATATTGAAAACCCGTGAGTTTGGAATATCTTGAAATCGTTTAATAGTTGCCAAATCAATTTGGCCTTGCAGTTTAATGGTGAAAATCATTTGCTTTTTTGCTTTACCTGATTCTATCCATTTTATAATAAGATCATAGGCTCTGTCTGGATAACAGGCGACATCAGATAATACCCAATCATAACCTTGTTCTAATTTAGAAGGTTCTATAGCAAAGGCACTTTGTTTTAAATAATGTATACGGGGTAATGCTGCAATTTTTTCATCTAAAGGAGCTTTATCAACTGCAGTCACATTTGCCCCTAATGATTGCATCACATACGTCCAACCGCCAGGTGATGCACCTAAATCTAAAGCGGATTCGCCTGGTTTAGGATACTTATTTAAAAGAAAAAGTGCCTCCCATAATTTTAAATAAGCACGATTCGGAGGATTGACTTTATCTTCTATAAAAAAGCAATGACCTTGTGGCCATTTTTTTAAGCGATGCGTGCTATAGAGCAAGGTATTATGATCTAAAAGACTAAAACCACTTAATGTTGGAATTTCTTCCTCAAGCGGAAAATGGCGTGTTAACGGAGGATTTTTGCGTAATTGCTGTTCAATTAACCGTGAGCGTCTTACCTGACTCATGGGATGTAAATACCAAAACCTCCCTGCTTTGCGAAGAATGCGCACCGCCTCAGAAATAGACTGGAATGTTACAATTTGTGGCTCAAACCAAATATCTAAAGCAAAACAGACATCAGTTTTTATCTTCGAGGAAAAAACCATAGTGTCTATAACTTGGGGAACATCCTCCAACTCATGACAAAGTTCATCAAGAAATTCTGGTTTCGCTATATAAACTGCTGCACACGACTGTTCTATATCCATGGATTACATCATATTATTTTTAAAATTTGTAAGTTGCTATTATCTTAAACTATTATGAATCTATCAATGGATAGACATAGCCCCTCTAAGTAATTAGCCAATTATGCAAGAGGTTTAATGAAAAGGAACAACTATGCCCGCGCTTCTTCAATCCAAATTAAATGCCCTGTTAGGTCTTAAATGGCCGTTAATCCAAGCTCCTATGGCAGGAGGACCATCAACACCTGAATTTGCCGCAGCGGCTTCCAACGCAGGCGTTTTAGGTTCTTTAGGTCTCGCTTACCTTTCTGCTGCAGAAATTGAAAAAGCAATCAAACGAACCCAAGCACTGACCCAACGCCCCTTCGCAGTTAATTTATTTGCTCCGGCAGCAATGCCTACTCTTAACGAGAAACAAGTTGGTGAAGCTCTCTCTGCAACACGGATTTATAGAAAGGAATTGATCCTCCCCGACCCAGTCTTTAAACCTCCGTTTCATGAATCATTTGAAGAGCAAATTGCTACAGTCATAAAATGTAAACCGGCTGTTTTTAGTTTTACCTTTGGCCTTGTTGATAAACATATTATTAAAGAATGTCATCAAAACCATATGATTACGGTCGGCACTGCAACCAACCTAGAAGAAGGTATCGCGCTACAAGAATCAGGGGTTGATGCAGTGGTTGCCCAAGGAGCAGAGGCTGGTGGTCATAGTGGCATGTTCTTAGCAAAGCATCCTAATCAGCTACTAGGAACAATGGCCTTGACTCGTATTTTGGCTCTTGGCCTTCACATACCGGTCATTTCATCGGGAGGTATCATGGATGGACAAGGCATAACTGCCGCCCTGATCCTAGGTGCTCAAGCAGTGCAACTAGGAACTGCATTTCTATTATGTGATGAAGCGGGAACCTCTCCAGCCTATAGAGAAGAGCTGGGGCATGCCCAAGGTAATAAGACCCAATTCACACGCGCATTCTCTGGGCGATGGGCGCGAGGAATTAAAAATCGCTTTATGGAGGAAATGGAGCAACGGGAAAGCACTATACTCCCCTTTCCAGCGCAAAATGCGTTTACTCGTGATATGAGAAAAAAAGCTGGAGAACAAGGAAAAGCTGAATTTTTATCGCTATGGGCTGGCCAGGCAGTCAGTCTCATTCGCAAAATGAAAACTAAAGAACTAATACAGCTCTTATATGAAGAAACAGTGCAGTCTTTAGAACATAGTCATTAAGTAATGTAACTGTTCACGCAATGGCATCAACTTAAGCTGCGCGATCCGAGCCGCGCGCGTCAGCAAGCGGGTAACCCAAATCAACATCGGCCCCCTAACGGTCGCGACTCGGATTGGTCCCGAAGTTATTGAGAAGGCTTAAGTTGACGCCATTGACCATTCACGCTGAATGTAAGTAGCGCCATCTTTGACCCTCCTCCAAAAATTCAAGATTGCTCCTTATCCATAACTGACGTTAATTTAAATGAACTGCCTCTCTTTGTAACAATCTTGTTACAATTATCAAGCACCTTGTTATATTCTTGTTACACTTCCTATTTAAACTAAGTAAAGAACAATAATCTAAAAGAGGATGTAACACTATGCTCACTAAAAAATTACTGCTATGTGGTCTCTTAGCAACAACGACTTTATGTTCAACCTCATCCTTTGCTTATTATCACGCACATCCCACACAACAGCCGCGTTATAAACACCATCATCATCACCATCCTAGCCCTTGGAGAAATAGTAGAATACATCGTCACTGGGGATCTTATGGCAATTATATTGGAGTGCAACCAAGAATTACTGTTCCAAGAGTACACCGCCACTATTAAACTTCTTGTATGGTATTTGAAAAAAAGACAGGATTTCAAAGAGTGGAGCTCATATCAGAACTCCAATGTATCAAAGGTACTCCACTCTTTATACCACTTCAAGGCTACAGAATGAGGTTCAAAATGCATTAGTTGCTCGACGTAATGATTCATTAATCTTTGTGAATAAATCAGTGCAGACGAATAAGTAGAATATTCTGTTGATTGCACCGCATAATTATCTCGTATTGTTTTCAAGCTACCTATGGTTTCTGCTAATGCATTAAACATCTTATAAACATTTTGTTGATAGATAGGACTATCTATTAAACGTGGGTTATTAAGTCGCATTAATTCTGCAAAATCAGCTAACATTCCCAACAAATTCTGTACTAATGCTACCTCATGATGAGAAACCCTATCGTATTGATTATGAATGCGATTAATAGCCTTGGGCGTATAATCGGCTGCATCGATATTTGGCATAAAAAAATCAACCAACTCATCAGCAATTCCCCAAAAAGATAAAGCGTCCATTGTTTCAGACATCGCACTCTCCTGTTCTCTTCTAGTTAAAAGTATAGCTCTATCTCATTGATGATCAAATTATAATCACATATACTATGAAGCATACAAAGAGGAAAATATCATGCCCGTAGAATCTTTAGAATACCGATTATCAAACCTACAATTTGAAAAAATTAGAGTGCTGGGTTTCGGTAACTTTGGCAAGGTAATCCTTTATAAATATGAAGGACAAGATCCTAGAATTAAATCACTGTGTGATGAGTTTGGTCGTATCGCAGTGAAACTATCCGATCCCATTAATGAGCAAGAAGTGCTTATTGCTCAGCATATTTGTAAGTCACAAGTGGAAAATTCTACAATTGATCTTAGCAGTATCAATATGACCAATGTTGTGGAGGATCGTGATGGGATCATCGGTATTTTGACTCAATACGAATGCTATACTGATACGCAACAAGGCCACCCTTATGAAGTTTCAGCCAATTTAGAACTGTTCCTAAGAAATACATTTCACGCGAATAACATAGTGTTTCAAACAGGACCAGAAATTCTCTCTGTGGTACGTCAAAACTATAGTATCTTCCTAGGACAAATTGCCTCCAGCATGTATCAAGCTCAAAATCAATTGCATCAACTTTCATTATTACACTTGGATACTGCTACGCGCAATTATCTAACTAAAACAGAAGTAGATGAAACAGGGAATTTGATTGCTATAAAAGTGAAAATTAATGACTACGGTCAATCTTATATCCTAGGTCCCGATGAAACATTTGGAACTTTTGTTAATCCTGATGAAGCTCCTATAAAATGGATAGATCATCATGGATTCTGGAAGCAAAGACCTAGTATTTTAACTGATTTATTTGCCCAAAAGACGGCCATTATAGGCATGATGGGATTAACACTAATAGAGTGCCTTAAAGAGGGGCAGGTGCTCCGACGTCCTGTACCATCACCCAATGAAACGGATCAAGAGGTGCTTACCCATTATCTGAACTATATTAAAGAACTTGCTAACGCGCAGAAATCTCTTCAAAAAAAGCGCGAGTTAGCATTATTCATCTCCTGTTATGAACAATATTTAACAACCATGCCAGATACCCCTGATTTTTGGCAAGCACAAGAGCAAGATATACAATTGTTTTTACATGCCAATACACTGTAGATTTGCGGCAAAAAAGCATTGAGTCATTATTTTCGCCCCAACCTATTGATTTTATTAGGACTGCTAGCTAACCTTGCTGCCCTTAAGAGGAACAGGGTTGCTAAATGACACCAGCAAAAGAACTACCGATTGTCATTGAAAAATCCCAGGAAGAGGTTGAGCAGAGCATTGCATTGGTGCGCTCATCAAACTTACCTGAGGGAACAAAAACGTTTGTGATTGGGTGTATTAACCTGGCCGCCTGGATCCCGCGCGCGCTAGTCGAGCATAAAATAACCGTATCCAATTTAAAGCGGCTTATCTTTGGCAAGGGAGATAAGACCACGAAACAACAAGACAAATCTTCAAAGGCAGAAGAGAATACCACCGATGCAGAAGAATCTGAAGCGAGCCCTTCAAATGATGAGAGCAATGAGCCCAAAGAACCCACAGGACATGGACGCCTTCCACATACTGCCTACATCAATGCACAGGAACACACCATTGCCTTAGAGTCCCTAAGTGCTGGACAACACTGTCCACATCACTGTGGT
>DAIAOV010000075.1 GCA_027437055.1 Legionella sp.
AAATCTACATAAAGGAGTAATATAAAATAAGAGAACCAAGTAATAACAAGAAAAGAGAATAGAGATTTTTCTATATCAAAGTAGTCACTATGCAATAAACTCAAAAAAGCTAAAATGAAGAAGATTGGGAATGAGATGAAGTAATAAGATAATTGCATTCCTGATGGTTCATAAGAAAAAAGAAGGATATTATCCGCTTTAGTTGAGCATATTATAGCCACATAAACGTATATAAAATACAGCACAGAACCATTAATAACAGCTAAAGTAAACAGCCCAATTGTTCTTTTCATACTCCCTCGCTTATCTATATACAGTTAGATTTGACTGAATCCGTCGTCGTTTTATCCCTGATTCCCTTTTGACAAAAGGTTCCCAGCGCCAATTTGGAGTAGTGCAGTTTTTTTGGCGGAATAATTCATTAAGATGATGAATGAGTTGTTCTTTATCTACTGGCCCTGGTTCAACCTGAATGCTGAACTCATCTAAGGTCTGTTGGCAGATTTGATAGTCTTCAAATTCTATAGCGCTGCTTGCCATTTGTTGGCGCAGGATATCGGCAAAGATAGGGATGCGTTGTTGGTTTTGTTGGCCATAACAAATATCGCCCATTCGTCCTTCTATAGCTCTAAGTTCGGTGAATATCTTATTGGATTTTTTAGCAATGAGCACATCGTCCAAACGATAACGGATGATGGGTTGAGTGGTGCGCATCAAATCCGTAATAATAGGGACAAAACGTGATTCATCGAGCCACTCTTTTTCGATGATTAAAAACTCTTCATTCATGGTGAGTTGATTGGAGTGCTTATCGCTAATGGCAAGAAATCCTTCGGTGCATTGGTAGATTTGCGATACAGGGCAGTGAAATGCCTCGCTTATTAATGTTTCATCCTCTTGTTCTAAAACTTCGGCGACGGAATAGATTTTGTGCGGCTTAATGGTCAACCGTTTCTTTTCTCTGGCCAGTAATAACAAAACACTTGCTGGTGCCGATAAAATAGTCGGTTGCACGGCGTTTAAACGCGTGATGTGTTCATCAAAATTAAGAAGCAAATCGAAAAAATGGAATTGGATTTTTTTGCTTTTATTTAAGGTAGTGTACAAATTGTTATTTGCACGTAAGAAAAAAGCGATTCGTTCGTCGGTTCTCAATCCATTAGGCAAGGCCTTGGCTAGAATGATACCGGCCCAAGCATCGCGTTCTCTCGGATCGGCAAGGAATAAGCCTCTACTTCCTGATGTTCCTGAGGAAAGCCCTACCGATATGCGTTGGATTAGGGGCGAAAAATCTCTAGTCTGTTCCGCGTTTAAAGCGATGTCCATAGCGTGTTCTTTAGTCAAATTCACGGTATTGATTTGGTTAAAATGCTCCATCATCAACTTTTTATTCATTATCGGCCATTCAAGCAACGGTTTACCTATATAAGGTTGATAAAAGGGAGATTGGGCTAACGTGCTCTTGGTCAGTTTTTTGAATTGTTTTTCTTGATAGGCATTGAGCTGCTCTCTGGTTTTTAAACTATGTTTTAACCACAGTGTTTTGTAGTAATAATAGAGAATGCGCGCTATCACAGAGTAAGTCCTATTTCAGGTCTAAAGTGTTGGCAATGGGAAGGAATAATATCCATTTCAGGATTGTGCTGATAAAGGGTATGTAGCTTTTGTATGGTGTGTTGGTATGCTTCTTTGTCGTGATGAATTAAATAAGTCAGTGCATGAGGGTAGCGTAGCTCTTGAAAGGTCTCTTTATGCCAGCAGCTGTCCGCAATTAAAAAGGTCTCTTTTGTCGCCTTAAAATATAATCCTATCTGCCCTTGAGCATGGCCGGGCAAGGGAATGGCAAAGATTGAGTCGTCAGCAAACAAATCAAATCCCCTATTGAAGGGAGCTAGATGCGATGGCAGGGTAATTTCATTATGACCTAATACTATTAAGCGCTCGTAAAAATCGGCAGGGAGAAGGCCAGGAAGAAAACCTTGAATGAGTGCTCTGATTCCTTTTTTATTTTTAACATCGGCTAGTGCGTCTTGATGGCAAAAAAAACGGGCGTGAGGAAAATCTCTTAGGCTGCCTATATGATCGGCATGAAAATGAGAGATGACTATATAATTAATTTCCTCTGGATGAATATGACATGCTAACAGTTGTTCCTTTAATGACTTTTGAATGGTCACCGGGGTTAAATAGCGATATAAAGAAAAAGGGAATGTTCGGGTTAAGTTGAAAAAGCGGTCACTGTAACCGGTATCGAATAAAATATATCCATGTTGTGGATGTTTGATTAAGGCACAAATCGCTGGGTATTCGCATTGTTTTAAGCGCCCTTTCTTTAAGGTCATTTTTTCACAATGTTTGCAAAATCCTGCTTCAAAGAGTTGATAATTAATCATAAGGAATGATACCAATGAGCAAAGCGTTGTAGGCCCTCGCCAATACTCACTATGGGTTTGTACCCTAAGTCTTTTTTAGCGGCATCTATATTCAATGTTTGTCCTAAAGCCAGAACTCCTGCACTGTACGCGGTGAGGCGTGGCTCTTGAGAGATACATGGTAAACGGTATAAGACCTCCAGGCAATGGGCGACAGTTTTGGCAAGGGGGTAAGGGATATATTTTACTTTTAGTGGTTTTTGTAGTGCGTCATAGAGCTCGGTAATAATAGTAATCAGTTTTTGCGGCTCATCGTTAGTAATATTGTACTTTTTACCCAAACATTGGTTTGTTGCCTGTGCTGCTAAAATTAAACTTTCTACTACATTATCAACATAGGTAATATCAATAATGTTTTTCCCTGTACCGATGAGTGGCAAGATTCCATTGCGTTCCGCTTTAAGTAGGCGAGGAAAAATGGCGCGGTCATAAGGGCCGAATAGGGCTCGTGGACGTAAGGTAATAACCTGTAAATGCTGTTCTCTATGGGCTTTGTCAATCAGTGATTCTGCAATACGTTTGGTTTTTATATAGTGATTGACTGGTTTAGGTGGCAAAACCGTTTCTTCTTTAATATGATGTTTTTCGCTGAAATCAAAATAAATACTGGGTGATGAAACATGGATTAGTCTTGCGTGATGAGGTGTTGCCGCGATGACATGTTGTGTACCAATCACATTGGCTTGATAAAAATCTTTATAAGAACCCCATGGGCTAGAAAGCGCGGCGCAGTGAAAAATCAGTTCTGCATGACGTGCGAGTTGTTGCAGCCGGTTTTTTTCACTTAGATCAAGAGTAACGAATTGAGCGCCAAGTTGGGTGAGAATGGTTCCCTGGTGTTGATTGCGGCCTAAGGCAATGACTTCATGGCCTTCTGTGATTAAGCGTTTCGTCAAATTAAGTCCAAGACAACCTGTAGCGCCAGTGACCACACATTTCATATTAAAACTCCATTATGATGCCTGCTGCAGAAAGCCCTGCTCCTGTGCCTATCAAGTAGAGCAACTGTCCTCGTTGTATTTTATTAGCATGTACGTAATTGGATAAAGCAGTGGGTATTGACGCCGCCATTTGATTGCCATGAGTGGCGTAGATATCTACGACTTTTTCTGTGGGAATAGCAAGGCGTTTTTTTACATGATGCATGGCCAGTAAACTGGCTTGATGCGGCACTACCCAATGGATATCTGCGATAGTGACTTCTGCTTTAGTAAACAATGCTTTTTGTGAGTGATCCAGTAATTGACTGGCCAATTTAAAGACTTTTTTACCGTCCATGTGAAATAGACCAAGTTCTTTATCGTGAGGTTGTGATGGTGGAAAACGGGTGCCGCCAGCTTCAATGCGACAGAATTCAGAACCAGCACTATGAGTTATCATATGAGAAGCGATAATTCTGCTTGAGTGAATACTTTTTTCCAGAACACAGGCCGCAGCACCATCGCCAAAAATTGTGCAGGTTTCCATATCATGCCAATTAAGCCCACGAGATGGGAGTTCACTGGAGACTATCAATGCTCTTTTATAACGTCCCGCATCGATTGCGTAGGAGATGGTGTCTAAAGCAGAGAGAAAACTAAGACAGGTGCTATTAATATCAAAACATGGAATACCTGAATGCTCCAATCTCAGTTGTTTTTGAATTAATGCTGCAGTACATGGAATACCTTGTTCGTCAGCTCCACTGGCACTAATAATCACATCTATATCCTGCAGAGTAATCCCTGCGTGTTCTATAGCACGTAGCGCGGCTTGAGCTCCCATGTAAGAAGTCGTTTCGTGTTGCATGGCAAAATGACGGGAAATAAGCCCAGATTTTTTTTGGACGCTGCCTTCTTCCAGTCCAAGTTGTTGATCCAACTCGGTAGATGAAATTTTATTTTCGGGTAAATAATGCCCTAGTCCTGTAATTTTTACTGCTGGCATATCGTGTACATCCTAGAGAAATCATTAATTGTACATTAAGGCTTTGTTGTGATCAAATCAGTCTTTTTGAGGGCAATTTAATGGGGTTGTAAAACAACTTGAACCCAAAATGGACAGATGTTAGGATAGTACTTCGTTGCTTATCCATGCAAGTTAAGTCAAAAAGGGCATCAATGCGGATTATAACAGTATTGGACAGTTATCCTCCAGATCTTAATGGAGGGGCTTATTTCACTCACCGGCTTGCTCTCTCCTTACAAAAAAGAGGGCATGAGATTCTTGTTATTTGTCCTTCACGGAGCCTAAAACAAGGATATAGTGAATATGAGGGAGTGCGTCTTTTTGGTGTTCGCTCCTGGCCAATTTTTAATTACAAACATTTTCGCGTGTGTTGGCCTGTGTTTATCAAAAAAGGGATAGTAAAAGCGATTAAGGATTTTAAGCCGGATTTGGTACATTTACAGGGCAAGTTCTTTCTTGGTGGTATCAGTTATCGCGCTTGCCGCAAAATGGGTATTCCGCTCATGGCGACGAATCATTTTATGCCAGAGAATTTTTTTCATTATACCCATCTGCCTCGAGTTTGCGAGCCTTGGTTCAATAAACTATGTTGGAATATCGTTATTGATATGCTCTCCCATGTAGATAAAGTCACAACACCTACTCAAACTGCCGCGGCCTTGCTGCATCAGGTTCATTTAAAGAAGCCGGTTCATGTCATTTCTTGTGGCGTTGATTTACAACGCTTTCGACCAAACCAGGATGCCAGTTTACTGCGGGAGAGGTTTCAAATCCCAGATAAACCTATCTTGTTATACACTGGTCGTTTAGATAAAGAGAAAAATGTGGCAACGGTGGTGCGGGCATTTCAGAGAGCACGGCAACGCGTCGATACTCATCTTGTTATTGTTGGTAGAGGTACTGAACGGGGAGCGCTTGAGGAATTGGCTAGATCATTGGCTGTCCATCAACATATTACCTTTACTGATTATTTATCCGATGCAGAATATCCACAAATTCACGGATTAGCTCATTGTTTTGTTAATGCCGGTACCGCAGAGCTACAAAGCATTGTGGCATTAGAGGCTATTGCTTCGGGGCTGCCCATAATCGGCGCTCATGCTATGGCGTTACCTGAATTGATTATTCCAGGAAAAAATGGTTATTTGTTTGCTCCAAATGATATAGTGGCATTGGCAAACCATATGATTAGTATTTTGTCTAATCCGGAGTTACAAAAACAGATGGGCGCGGAAAGTAGGGCGCTTGCCGGGATACATGATATCCAGCGTACAGTAGAGCATTACGAGCTTCTTTACCGCGAAATGATTGCTGTATGAAAGCATTAGTTTTTCGCTACAGTACCTTGTGCCAAGATCGTAATTATCTGGTGAGTTTGTTCCTTGGATTGTTAGTATTAAGCATCAGTTTTATCCTAGCGAATCAAGCAGGGGAATATGCCACCTTGGTGGCAACGGCAAGTGTTAGTGATTTGTTTCTTGACAGTATTACCATGCGCGATGTGACACTACTTCATGTCTATGCTGCTTTAGCCTTTTGGTTTATTTTTTCAATTTATATCGTGACTAAACCCGGGGCTTTGCCTTTCGTGACTAAAACCGCAGCTGTATTCATCCTTGTTAGAAGTATATTTATTTGTCTGACTCATCTTGGCGCTCCGCCCAATAATTTAGTCATACCGCCTAATTATTCAGCCTTTTTTTTATTTACCGGTGATCTTTTTTTCTCTGGCCATGTCGGTGGGCCGTTCTTATTGATGTTACTTTTTTGGGAACAAGCAAAACTTCGTTACTTTTATTTAGCTACTAGTCTGTTTTTTGCCTACATAGTCTTAGCTGGGCATATTCATTACAGCATTGATGTGTTCTCTGCTCCATTTATTACTTATGGTATTTATCAATTTAGCCGTTTTGCTTTCGCCAATGATTATCAGTTTTTTGCGCGGGAGTTTCCGTGTTCGTAGTGCGCTACTGTATTGGCTTAAGAGATCATCGTAGCCTAAAAACCAAGCCCAGTAAGGAGGCTTCGATAGCTCTATAAAAATGAAAGGAGCACTCGGGGGGACGTTTTCACTCAGGCTACATCCTTTATATCGAATTCACGTTATTTTACAGAATGGGATTTTTGAGCTAAGTAATAACAAAGAACTTTTATATAAGAGCTTTTATGAAAAAATGGACTGGCATACTCTTATCATTAGTTGTGTTGCTTCTTTTAACTTATGCAATTATGGGATTTATAGTCAAGAGCACACTGAATAAAAACGTTAACTCCATTCCTCAAAATTCTATCGTACGTATTCAACTGGACAACTACCAGCGAGGTTGGTTTTCTTCGCAAGCGGTATTGTCTATTAAAATGAATATACCGGCACAAGAGAGTAAAGATGAGCATGGGGTTACTAAAATGCAACCGCCTGTTAATTTTGAGCTAAGCTATCCTCTCACAATTAAACATGGCCCCATTATTTGCACGGATTATGGCATGCATTTTGGGATAGGGTATGTCACAACACAACCTCAGTCGCATTATCATGTGTTGGTGAACTATTTTAATGAAACATGGCTGAGATATGCTTTTCCATCTCTTACTTTTAAAGGTAGTTCTGGAGCTGATTCTGCCGAGTTTTCATGGCAAGGTCTAAGCGCAACATTAGGCACTTCCCCCTCTTTAAATAATATACTTGGTGATTTGATTCTATATGGGTTCAATGGATCAGCTAACAACGTCGCATTCCAATTAGGAAAAGTATCTGATGAATTCAATTTGAACCACGCTCGAGATGGATTGTGGCTAGGAAAAAATCATTTTTCCCTTCTTTCTGCAGCAATGAGTGAAGGTAGTCAAAAGTTGTTTGATCTTGAGTGTGTTGAGCTGAACTCAAGCTCGGGTATTACAGAAGGACTACTCAACTTTGACTTTAATCTATCTATAAATAAGTTATTTGCAGACAATAAAACTTATGGCCCAGGCAATTTGCAAGTAACTATTAAAAATCTAGATGCTGATGCTATGGCGACCATCAATCAACGTTCTTGGAGCTCAATGCAAAATAACCAGAATTCGGTGTTACTTGTACCGGAATTATTGTCTAATGTACCTAAACTCCTTTCTAAGGGTTCAGAGTTAGAAATATCTGGGGCTGTTGCTTTGCCAGAAGGTAAAATTACAAGTAATTTTAAGTTCACTTTGCCTAAAACAGACGTTAGCGATCCAATGCAATTATTGCAAAAAGCCCATGGTTCAGGCCAATTTAAAGCTCCAATTACTGTGGTTAAGGAGATCATGGTTAGCTTGTTAAAGAACAACAATAAACAACAGGGAACAACAACTCAAACATCAAAAGAATCAACCGCGACCACTCTGCCAGCGATATCCGCGGTAACCAATACGACAGCAAATGCAGATGATGAGATCCAAAAGCAAGTAGATAAGATATTACAAAATCTAATAGAGAAGGGTTATATAAAAGTTGATGGCAATGATTACGTTGTCGATTTGAAAATAGAAAATCAAAAGATTTTTATGAATGGTCAGTTGTTTGATGTCAATAAAGTATAAGAAATCTCTTGTCATAGTAGGTTGGGCAATTTGTTGCCCGACCTATGTTATAAGACCTAATTGGTTAACAAAACAAGTTTTAACCCAACGCTAATGGGTCATTTTGACCCACCAGTTTTTGCCAAATCGAGCAGCAGAGCCTTTTGCACATGCAATCTATTCTCACTTTGAGTGAAGATAATAGACGTTGGGCTGTCTGGTAAGGTCTGGGAGACTTCTTTACCTCGTTCCATCGGCATACAGTGCATGAATACGGCGCCTGTCTTTGCTTGAGACATTAAGGATTCATTGACTTGGTAGCCGGAAAAATGATGTTCTGATGCCTGATCTTCAAAGCCCATGCTCGTCCATACATCGGTATACACGGCATTTGCGTCGTGCACAGCAATTTCTGGATTGGTGTAACAGTTAATCATTCCCGGAAATAATTGTTTACCCTGTTTCATGATCTGGTGATTGGGCTGATGATCGTCTGGGCAGCAGTAATTAATTTTTACTCCAACCAATGGTGCCATGAGTAATAGGCTGTGCAACACATTATTGCCATCGCCAATATAGGTCAGCGTTAACCCGTTTAACTCACCAAAGCATTCTTGTAAGGACAATAAATCGGCTAGTACCTGGCAAGGATGGTATAAGGCAGATAAGCCATTAATCACTGGTACTGTTGCGTACTGGGCCATTTCTTCTAGGGCCGTATCTTCATGAGTCCTTACCATGACATAGTCGCAATAGCCATTTAATACTCTAATCAAATCACGTGGCTCCTCTGTTTTTCTCGTGGAGCTAACGCTTTCTATAGCGGTGCCACCGAGATTTTCCATGGCCAAAGTGAAACTGAGTCGGGTACGAAGAGAAGGCTTTTCAAAAATCATAGCCAGATTCTTTCCCGCTAGTTGGTGCGCATAGTGTTTGGGATTTTGCTTCACTTGGCTGGCTATTTTGAGTAAACGTTTAATATCTTCTGCATTTAACTCCATTCCTGTGAGCAAATGTTTGGGTTGATGTTTTATTTTTATCTGTTGCTTTATCACGGGTATTTCATAGTGCTGCAGATCACTTTTAGGTTTTGTTGTACTTGTTGGAGTTGAACTCTGCTTATTCATTAGTTCAGTAAGCGAGCACCCTTGCTCTAATGCCGAGGCGACCATTTGGCCTACTTGATGATGAGCATCTCTAAAGGGCACCCCTTTTAAGATGAGCGATTCAAGTGTTGCTGTTGCATCGAGATAGCCTGAGTTTGCTTTTTTTGCCATATGCTTTGTATTGAATTGCAAACTTTCTAAAAATGGGGCGAGGATGGTCAGACAAGAAGTAACCGTCTTTACAGAATCAAATAATCCTTCCTTATCTTCTTGCATGTCTTTATTGTAAGCCAAAGGCAAGCCTTTCATTACTGTCAAAATACCTAAAAGATGGCCGAAAACCCTTCCTGATTTACCTCTGATCAATTCCAAAATATCAGGGTTTTTCTTGTTAGGCATTAAAGAAGAGCCGGTGGCAAAGGCATCATCGAGGGTGATAAAACCAAATTCTTGCGTTGCCCAGAGGATTAAATCCTCACATAAGCGTGATAAATGCACCATAATGATGGCATTGGCACTACAAAATTCCATGATGAAGTCTCTATCACTGACTGCATCCAGCGTATTTTCGATGATGCCATCGAATGCTAGAGCTTGAGCCACCAATTCTCTATCTAAAGGTAAACTGCTTCCTGCTAAAGCTCCAGCCCCTAAGGGGGAGAAATTCATTCTCTTTTTTAGATCTTGTAAGCGGCTAATATCTCGATGAAACATGGCAAGATAGGCACCAAAAAAAGCACCTAAATAAATAGGCTGTGCTTGTTGCAAATGCGTATAGCCTGGCATTTTGTCTTGGTTATGTTTTTGCGCTAATTGTCGCAATACATCAGTGACTGTGTAGAGCTTGGCCATAATATTAGATGCTGCATCGCGGGCATACAGTCGTAAATCGAGAGCGACTTGATCGTTTCTACTGCGCCCAGTATGTAATTTTTTCCCAGTATCCCCGATTTTTTCTATTAACAGATGTTCAATAAACATATGAATGTCTTCATAACTCTGATCTAGATTATGTTTGCCCTCTTGTAATTCCATTTTGATTTCAGCTAAAGCCTCAGTAATGGCTTGAGCTTCGGCTGATGAAATAATGCCTTGTTTGGCGAGCATGGTCGCATGTGCTTGACTGCCTTGGATGTCATAGGCATAGAGCACGTGGTCAAAGGCTAAAGAGGCATTAAATTCTGCGGCCAATGGATCTAGAGTCTTTTTAAATCGCCCTCCCCAAGTCTTATTGCTCATGTTGACCTCCTAGATGCACCATGCCATAGACTTTGGCGGATAAGGAAAATAAATTAATAAATCCTTCGGCATCTTGTTGCTTGTAGACGCTGTCTTCTTCAAACGTTGCTAAAGCTGGTTGGTGTAGACTAAAGGGGGAATGCATGCCACAAGGAATCATATTTCCTTTAAATAATTTGAGATTGACTGTGCCTGTTATGTGTTTCTGGGTTACATTGATCAAGGCATCTAGAGCTTCCTTAGTTTGAGTAAACCATCGACCTTCATAAACAAGATTGGCATAGGTTGATTGTAAGGACTGTTTCAAATGTAACGTGGCTCTGTCGAGGCAGAGGCTTTCTAACATTTGATGTGCTTTATACAGTACAGCTGCGGCAGGAGCTTCATAAACTCCTCTAATCTTCATGCCTACCAGTCGGTTTTCAATAATGTCTGCTACGCCAATGCCATGCTCTCCAGCTTTGGCATTGAGGAGGCTCAGTAAGAGCACCGGATTCATGGGAGTATCATTCAATGCCACAGGAACACCTTTTTTAAAATGGATGCTCATTAATTCAGGCGTATTCGGTGTTTTCTCAATAGAATTAGTCATGAGTAGCACATCATCAGGTCGTTCTTGAGCTGGATCTTCCAATACCCCACCTTCGTGAGAGATGTACCATATATTGTGATCTCTAGAGTAAGGCGATTTTGGAGTAACTGGAACATCTATACCATGAACTTTGGCATAATCTATGGCCTGTTGTCTTGATTTGATTTCCCACTGTCGCCAGGGAGCAATAATTTGGATATGAGGAGCAAGTGCCTTAATGGTGTATTCAAATCGGACTTGATCATTACCTTTGCCTGTTGCGCCATGAGCTATGGCCTCAGCTTGCTCAACAGTTGCAATTTCAACCAATTTTTGTGCTATAAGTGGTCGAGAAATGGTTCCGAGGATGTATTGATCTTCATATAGCGCTCCTGACTTAAGTAAAGGCCAGAGGTAGTTAGTAACAAATTCTTGCTGCACATCACAGACATAGGCTTTTACTGCGCCACTTTTGATGGCTTTTTGTTTAATCGCTACTAAATCTTCTTTTTGACCTAAATCACAAATGACTGCAATAATTTCAACATGAGGATAATGTTCCTTCAGCCAAGGAATCATCACTGAGGTATCTAGACCGCCGGAATAAGCTAAGATAATCTTTTTAATTTGAGGATTCATGGGTTGCTCCTGATAATTGTTGTTTTAAATAATCAATAGGGTTTGTTAACTCTGTTGGTTTGATGTCTGCGATTAAATCCCCGCCATTTAGTACGACAAGTCTATCAGCTACTTGAGTGAGAAATGCCAAATCATGGGAAGCAATAACCATGGTGACTCCCATCGCTTGCACTGATTTAAGCAGGGCAGAGATCTCTTCTGTGATTACCGTATCCAAACCCGAAGTGGGTTCATCACAAAGCAATAATGATGGGCTCATCATTAAACTGCGTGCTAGGGCTACGCGTTGTTTTTGTCCGCCAGATAATTGATGAGGAAAACACGATGATTTGTTTTTTATACCCAGCGTCTCTAGCAAACTTAAGGCTTGGTTTTGAATTTTTTCTAGACTGCTTGCTAATTCACCCTTGGTCTTTTTCTGTTGCTTATCTCGTAATTGAGGTGCATAAGTCAGGTTATTCAGCACTGTCATATGCGGAAAAAGTTGGAAGTCCTGAAACATAAAACCACTTTGACCTTTTACTTCAATGCTACCAGAACTTAAATGTTCTAATTGTTGAATGCATCTTAATAAAGTGGATTTACCACTACCAGAAGGTCCAGCTAAACCTAAGATCTGATGTTCTGCAAGTGTTAAATTAATCTTATTTAACACAGCCGTGGCACCAAAATTTTTTGAAGCATTAGCAATGTGTAACATAGATACCTCCCTTCGCGATTTTTTTGCCTGCATACTCAATTAGTAATACCAAGGCATAGTAATAGGCTCCGGCAATACATAGAGGTACAAAGTAAGTAAATTGCTCTGCAGCAATAGATTGCGCTTTGCGCATCAAGTCCATTCCGCCAATGGTGGAAATCAATGCCGTTTCTTTCGCTAGAGCAATAGTTTCATTAATTAGCGCAGGGAGAATATTTTTAACCACTTGCGGTAAAATAATATCTTTCCACAAATAATACTTAGGTATAGCTAAAGTGCTGGCTGCCTCAAATTGTCCCTTAGGTAATTGCTCAATGCCCGCTCTTATGATTTCTGCAATATAGGCGGAACTATTAAGGCCAAAAGTGAGTACTCCTGCGAGCATAATATCGGGTCGTATCCCGATAAGACCTGGCAAGGAAAAATAAATGAAGCTCAATTGTAAAATAACCGGGGTGCCTCTCATGATGGAAATAAATCTATTTATTATTCCTTGAGCAATGCCTTGGTGCCTTGCTATAGCTAAAGTAGTGCCGCCTAGTAAGCCCATAATTAACCCACCAACTAGTAGCTTCAGTGTTAAGATAATGCCGTTACCTATAAACAGAATATTATGTATTACTTCTTCCATTGCACATCCTCCAGCCATTGATGTTGCAGTTTGGCTATGGCCCCTGACTCTTTTAGTTTCTTTAACGCTTGATTGACTTGAGTGGTTAATGGTGAGTTTTTTGGTAAAGCAATGCCATAACCATCATCTGATTTGGCCATCAGCGCATAGGAGAGGCCAGGGTTTTTCTGACTAAAAACGAGACCTTGGGCTCCGTCCATGATAACCGCTTCTACATGTCCTGCTTTGAGTGCTTCTATTGCTTGGTTATTATTATTCATACTAACAAGTTCCGCCGTAGGGACATATTTTTTCGTCCATAACTCCATCGTAGTGCCTAGCTGGCAGGCCAATTTTTTATTAGCAAGTTGTGTGGCTGAATCTATGGGCTGTTCTTTCTTAAATACTACTGCCATGCTTTCAAAATAGTAAGGCGAACTGAAATCCAGATTTGCTTCACGTTCGGGAGTGATGGTTATAGTGGAGATAGCCATGTCATCTTGGCCAAAGGAGACTGCGGGTAAAATGCTGCTGAATTGCATGTTATCAAAAACCGCTTCTTTTCCTAATTCTTTGGCGATTAATTTAGCCAAATCTATATCAAATCCCTTGAGCTCCCCGTGATCTAAATATTCAAAAGGTGGATATTCTGCTGAGGTGGCAAAATGAAGGGTTTTTGTTTTTTCTTCCCCACTACAACCATATATTGTGAGTGTTGATAGAATGAGCATACAAGTTAGGAATGATTTCATAATAAATATATATCCAAAAAATATCCATTTATTCAATTTATCCATTTAAGATGGATTTGTCAACCGAAATGTGAATTTATTTTCACATTATTGGATTTATATTCATTGTTTTGAATAGAAAATGGGAGCTTATTAGATATAATTGTAGGCTGTACGAGAAAGGCAATGACTAAAATTGGCTTAACCTGACGGCTATGAAGCGCTAGCGCAGCTCAACAAAAAGACTATAAAAAACACGGGTAAAGACAAAAATAAATCATCATGATATTATATTGCTCTTGTTGTGTTAAAAAGTTAAATTAGTCAAGATGAGTAAAATACAAAGGATATTAACGGCAGCAATCAGTCATGTACTTCACACTTGCGCATTGGGTGCGTCGAATAAAAGCATGGACATAAAAAAAACAAATGGCTGGGTATTTTTTTCATCATTTCGTTATAATTCTGCAGGTAGCTATGTAAAGAACAATAACGAATGGACTTTTGCTTTTGTCAATGACAATCCAATGATCGCCCTGGCTGTAGATCTTGCATGCACTGCAAAGTTCCCTGGAGTAGAGCCCTTAACTGATCCACGATTTGCCTTAAAAGAGCGGCACAAAAATATATTGTTGTTTGCTCTTCTTGCGAGGGAAAATCGCATGGGAAATTGTTATTCCCGTTGCTGTGTAATGGCTAAATACTTGTGGGAAAATAATTATCCAGAGATTCATCGTATAGAAATACTGTCATTCAATTTTGTTCATTTTGTGGTAGTGGTCAATCGTACTGGTGATCTAGATGAGCCAGACACTTGGGGGAATGCATTCATTGTTGAGAGTTGGTATCCCGATCAAGGTAGAATTTACTCCCCTCAGGAATTGAGACAACAAGCAACAGAGGTTCGCCAATTTATAAAAGCAGATCTAAAAAAACAACATCAGCTTGGAGTACCAGGACGACTGGATGTCTTAATGGCAACAGATTGGGAGGATATGTCTTGGGACTGCTATGCAGAGATATGCCCAAGCCAACATAAGTACCCTACCTATTCACTGTCCCCATTTCGTCCTCTAGAATATTATTATGAACCAAATTATACCTACACTGCAGAGATATTTGGTGATAGAAAAAATGCTGATCTACTTGCCGATGATCGTCTAATACATCAAGGAAAATTTAAAGCATGCTTAACACAACCCCAGTTCGATGTTATTTAGGGGTTGAAAAAAGATAGCTGATGCTTGTAACCTACTGAATTTTCTCGTCTAAAAGGAATTTCAGAGTGTTTAGTGAGCATCAGCTGGTCTCTATTTTTTGTGAAATTGATGATTTTTGCAAGGAATTAGAAAAAAATTTCCCCCAATCTTTACTAACCGGGCCAATGCAAGGCAAACGAGGACCAAATTGCCGCATGTCACTTAGTGAAATCATGACCATACAAATTGCCTTTCAAATGATCGGGTATAGAAATTTTAAAACATTTTATACAGGATATGTCATGAGGCACTGGAAAGAATATTTTCCAACATTATTAAGCTATAACCGATTTGTTGAATTAATGCCCGATTCTTTATGCCCATTGACTATTTTTACGCAAATTAAATCAGGTAAAAAAACGGGCATCTATTATATTGACTCCAGTTGCCTGCCTGTTTGTCATT
>DAIAOV010000076.1 GCA_027437055.1 Legionella sp.
TTAACTACTTCTTTTGCAAAAATCTCAGGGAGTTCTGCTAAATGCCTCTCGCCGAGATCGCCGCCCTCAAGGGCCCATTCACCACTTGATTCCTCAATAGCTAGACGACTGAAATCATCACCCTTTTTAATTATAGCTAGCAGTTTTTCTGCACGAGATTTAGCTGTTTTCGCTTGCTCAGATGTTGGCTCCTCACTTAAAGGAATGACTATATTTTGTACCCGATAAGTTAATTTAGAATGATCTACTGTAATCCCTGTCTTTATATACTGCTCTACCTGATCATTAGTAATGATTATATCTTTGCCAACGTTTTTTTGCTGTAGCTGAGTTATGATCATCTCTTTGCGAATATTGTCTTTATATTCTTGCCATCCCATACCTTGTTTTTTTATTTCTCCACGTAATTGCTCCAAAGTAATATGATTCATAGTGGCAATTCGCTCAATAGCTTTATTGAGTTCATTATCATCTACAGTAATACCACTTTGCTTTGCCATTTGTAGCTGCAAATCAACATCAATTAAATGTTGTAATACTTGTTTGCGTAATACCGATTCTTGAGGCATTTGCATTTTCTGAGCTAATATTTGCATCTTTGAGAGTTCTACTTGTTTATCCAATTCGCTGGAAGTAATTACCCCATCATTAACTATAGCAACTACCTTATCTAAAAGTTGCTTGCCTTCTGCAAGCCCAACTACTGAAAGTAATGTGCACACCAATGCCAATTTTTTAAACATGCCTTAATCCTCATTCACACTTTATCGGGCAATTTAGGTTATTCTTAGCCAAAATACAAGCAGATTTGTTTAAATTCTACCCGAAATCAACGACTAAAAAGATCATTATACCCTGGAATATACGTAGTCAATACCCCATTAGGATCACTATTGGCTACTGACCCCAATCCTTTTAATAATATTTGCAAATAGACATTATTGTTATATCGTGGTTCAAATGTTGCATTTAAATTCTTAAACATCTGCCCGCCCAACAAACGTACAGCCCAACAACAATTATCATATTGCACGCCAAGCAAAGACATCATGCTGTAATTTTTACTAATATTATGACTGTACGCACCTATAGTGCTCCATCGTGCAGTCATTGGCCAGGAAAAGGCAACAATAGCCTGGTGAAGCGCATTATTTTCGGTTCCATTATTTCTTACCTGTGTTACATCTGCATTCACCAAATAAGAATAACCAAAATTAATAATGGCATTAGGTGCAGACTGATAACGCAAGTTTAAATCACCATTATTTGTTGCATGAGTGGCAGGATCCCAAATATAGTCTCCTGTAATATTCCATACAGGATTAAGATGATACACTGCTCGTGAAGCAATAGGAGAGGTACCCGATGTTGATGATAAACTACCAAAAGTATATGGGTTATCAATACAAAACCCGCTCGGGCTTTGACATAACTGTACTTTTCTATCAGCAAAATATTTAATCTGACCTATAGAAAAATTGGCAATTTCAGCACCCGTTTCTTCGGACAACCAGCGTGTAGTAACCGCGTAAGATAATTGATTCGCATCGCCAATACGATCAAAACCAGAAAATCTATTGGTTCGGAATAATTGATCAAAATTAAATATCATAAAGCCAGAATCGTAAACTGGTATGGGAGTCTGATTTTGATAGGGGACGTTTAAATAAAATAATCTTGGTTCTATGGTTTGAGTGAATGAGTTGCCACCCCAATTAAAATCTCTGTCAAAATATAATCCTGTATCTACACTATAACGAGGGATGAAGCGGTTATAATCAGTAGAATGCCCTACTAAGCCTGGCTGGTTGAAATTGAAATCAGGCACGTTCCAATTAAACATATTAAATTTAAAATTATTATTCGTAGAGCTGTTATGTACCTCATAATAATTTTCAACAAATTGTACCGAAGGCGTCACAAATCCCCAAGGCTTCATTAAAGGTAAGGACAGCACTGGATTCAAATGAAATCTAGGACCTTGTGGCATCTGCAATGCACTGTCATTCCAGAACCTCTGAGGCCACTGAAACTGATCATACTGACCTATAATATTGAGATTTGCATTAAAAGGTAAATCATAATAAAAGCCATGTGCCATAAGCTGCGGTAAGCGCTCATAGACTGAAGCAACTGGAATTTCATTAATGGGGTGTAATGTCTGATAACTTTGTGCCATCCCATTTAAGGTCCAGTGTTCTGTTGAGTAAGTTAAGTCGGCTTGCTTTAACAATTGTCTTTGGGTCATTACCGACCAGTTGGTGCTAAAATCTTGTAAATAATAATCATCCGATACTTGTTGCATATTAATATTTAATTGCAAGTTGGATGTTATATTTGTTGAATTAAGAAAACCGTAAGACCATCGGTTGGTAGACATGCCTTTTAGTTGAGGAAATAGTACTTCGTTGTCCTGAAGAAAATTTTTAAACGCTTTATCGTGAGGCAGAAAATTGCCTGTAATAATTCCCCTACTATTGGACGTTAAATAACGATACTCCCCACCAAGCATTAATCCTCGTTCTGTATAAACGTGGGGCACGAAGGTAAGGTCATGGTTTGGTGCAATATTCCAATAATAAGGTACCCCTAAATCAAAGCCTCCTACATTAGAATAACCAACCATAGGCATAAGAAAACCTGATTTACGCTCATTACTAGTAGGAAAACTCATGTAAGGAGTATAAAATACAGGCCATTCATGAATGCGAACTACCGCATTTCTTGCAACCCCCTTGGCTTTGGCATCATTTATAGAAATGGACTCTGCTTTGATATCCCATGCATTATCTTGTGGCGCACAAGTCGTATACGTCACCTGACGCAATAAATAATCTTTATTGGCAAAACGTTGAATGAAACTGGCCCGTCCCCACGCAGGAAGTATTGCTTGACGTCTATCAGTATTGAAACGATATAAAACATCCTCTGTCTGGCCCGATCTGTCTTGTGGATTAATCATTGCCTTGCGGGCAATCATTAGCTTACCCGGTTCTAAATAATGTACATCTCCCAGAAACTCAATCTTAGTCACTTGATTCGTTTTTGGATCTCTATATACATAAGCTGTTTGAGCATTAACTATTCTTTGAGCTTGCTGAATTTCGACGTGACCGGACAGGGTCGAACGCTGATTTTTGTAAAAAGATGCATGATCGGCTTGAATGCGTATTTGCTCTGGATCTGACAAGGGTGTAACCGTAATTGGTTGATAAGACCCTAAGCATATTGGGGAACTCTGATCCGATTTCCAACCTAAGCACTCCGCAAATTTCGCTCTTATCGCATCAGTTAGATCCACATCACGAGCGATAACACAGGCCTGTACGGGTTCATTTACTATTTGGGATGCGTAGGCAAATGGATGATAAATAAAGAAAGAGCCCACACAGACAACCACACTAGTACAGAACAGCAACCACTTTATAGACAAAAACAATTTATAGTTTTTTTTAGACAATGATTTTAAAAAATAGCGAAAAAAATCACTCAATAAGGCGATGGATAGAAAATAATTGCTTAGCTTATTATAAAACTTTATGTTCACCGCTAATAAAATGCCTTATTATGCACACAATAAATTAAATCCGCACTGCTCTGGTATCGCGTTTCTATAGGGATCTAAATGATTTAGTGTGGTCTAAATTAAAGACGGGAAGTATAGCATGCATGAAAGAGAAAACGCACTGAAAGAGTGGCTTACCAATACGATTAAAATGAAGGACTTTGTTTTGAGTCCGCTGACAGGGGATGCCAGTTTCAGGAGATATTATCGCCTTTATTCAAATGGTATAACGCAGATTGTTATGGACGCCCCTCCTGAAAAAGAGGACATAAAACCCTTCATTCATATTGCTAAGACGCTGACTAGAACTAAAGTGCTCGCTCCAGAAATCCATGCTATAAATCTGAAGCAAGGTTTTTTACTATTAAGTGATTTTGGCGATGAGCTACTTTTAAATAGTTTGCATGAGAATACTGTTAATGATTATTACCATAATGCAATTGATACTTTATTTAAAATTCAGCGATGCCCCATAGAAGACCCACAACTTCCTCCGTTTGATAAAGCATTCATGTTGAAAGAAATGGATTTATCCCTTGAATGGTTTTTTAATGCCTATTTATCCCTAGATTTGCAAAAGGAAGAACAACTCCTGATACAAAGAACTATGGAATGGATTGCTGACGAAGTGTCTAAACAGCCATTGACGTTTATCCATCGCGATTATCACTCTCGTAATTTGATGATCATTAACAAGCAAGGAGAAAATGACTTGGGAGTCATTGATTTTCAAGATGCGATGCGCGGACCTTTGACTTACGATTTAGTCTCTTTACTAAAGGATTGTTATATTTCTTGGCCTAGAGAACAGGTTTTGCAGTGGGTCGCTTTTTTTCACTCACAAAGCGAAACAGCTCAGTCTTATTCGTTACCAGAGTTTATTCGTGCCTTTGATCTATGTGGGCTGCAAAGGCATTTAAAAGTTTTGGGTATTTTTTGTCGTTTGTATTTGCGTGATAATAAACCGGGATATCTCGGTAATTTACCACTTACACTGCAATACGTTCTTGAATGTAGTGAAATTTACGAAGAACTCCATCCATTCTTTCATTTTCTTCAAAATAGAGTTTATTTACCATGAACACGGCGATGATCTTAGCGGCTGGTAGGGGGGAGCGACTAAAACCCTTAACCGAATTATATCCTAAAGCACTTTGCCTTGTGAAAGGTAAGCCTTTAATAGAACATCATGTGATTAACCTCGCGAATGCGGGCTTTGAAAAAATAATTATCAATCATGCGTATCTTGGTGGACAAATTCGTCACTATTTAGGCGATGGCTCAAGATGGGGAATCGAGCTTTGTTATTCTCCAGAACCCCCGGGAGGGTTAGAAACAGGTGGTGGAATTTTGCAGGCTCTACCTTTTTTTGAGAATAAGCCATTTATTACCGTCAATGCCGATATCTACACTGATTATGATTTCAAACAGCTCCAAACACTCTCTGTGGATTATTTGCATCTCATCTTAGTTAATAAAAATCCTAGCTTACTTCACCATGGAGATTTTGGTTTAACTAACGACAACCTATTGAGCAACACAAATTGCAATTATACATTCGCGGGTATAGCCTGCTACCACCCCCAAATATTTTCTGGGAACAAACCGGGACGTTATTCTATTGTGCCCTTGCTGAAACACTATGTATCGCAAAGTAAAGCAACAGGAAGCCTACATCAAGGGTTCTGGTTTGATATAGGCTCAATTGAAAGACTAAATGCAGTTAATTGTTTTAACCACCAGCCTTCATAGTAGACTGGGCTTCAGCAGATGGTGCTTCTGCTTCGACACCACTAGCTTCCAGACTTTCTCTAACAGCAATTGCATCTTTAATGGCTTGTTGCGCTTGCATATCTTTCTGTGGAGAGGGGGCCTGTTGTTCTTGGCAAGTAATATGAACGCCTTTTCCTTCCATATACTTGACATATCCTTTTTCTGGATCATTAATTACGTCTCTCGCTGTTTGCGCATCGACTTTGATTTTATTGCCTTGGGCATCTAGCTTTGGCTTACCCTGTTCATTAGATTCATAGAGTACACTACCATCACTTACCATATTATTTTCAGCAAGAAATGCATTAAATAATGTATCCATCGATTTTAAAGACTCACCCGTTAATGATTGACTATCTGCTGAATAACCGCGCAAAAATTCAGACTTATCGCTGAAAGCAAATTCAAAGGCAACACTGTTTGTGGTCCCCAAATTCATACTGTCTAAGCTGTGGGCTGCGCTCAGTGCCGCTTCCGCTTGCATGTTCTTGTAATCAGAAGAGTCTCTAATTTGTCCCAACCAAGGCTCATTACTTGAACGTAATTTAAACTCCGTATATTTAGCGAACTCTTTTACTCGACTTAGCAGTTCAGAAAATTGCTCCGTCGCTTTCGTTGCAACCAATAAGGCCTCGAACTGATTGGCAAAATACTGTGAACCCTCTATAGAGGATTTCGAAACTTCAATACTTTTAAAAATGGGCTCTTTTAGATCGGAAGGCAGCTTTTGTCGTGACATAATTTACTCTCTTTTTAATTTTCATTTGTACCTATAGAACAAATAACTCGTCAAATACTTTTTAAAATTATAGCAAATCAAAAGCAAAAACCATGAGGTTCTCTTTATTCGTAGATGTTAAAAGAATGTAAAAATTTAAGCCTTGATTACAAATTCGCTAGTCAACACCGCAACTCAGCGTGCCTAGCAACAGCTGAGTGCGATGCAAAGAAATGCCTACCCTTATCTCAAGGGAGACTTAATAGTATCAATAACTGAATTAAATGTTTTCTTTTTCATTGAATCAAAAGTAAACTCATCTACCAAAACAGCATCCCAACGAGCCTCGTCAACAGCAAGCAGATTATCCATCTCTTGTTGGGTTATCGCACCGCTGGACACTTTTTCTTGTAGTTTTTCTTTTAATTGACTGGACTTATAACGTTTTAAATCCGCTACTTTTTGTGATAGTCCATCTGTTTCGATGATTAACTGCAACGCATGCTCCATACGGTCTACTGGTTGTTTCGGATCTCCGCTTAAATAAACATAATCCTTCATTCTATCTCGATAATGGTTATTATTAGTCATTAATCGCGCTAATTTTTGATCCAGCTTATCTGATGGATAACGCATAGTTTGCCCGAAAGGAAATGCGATCAAGCGCATTAAAAAACCTAAAGGCCGAGAAGGGAAATTTTGGCATAAAGCAATCATTGATTTTTGTGCATGATAAAAACAGTAATTTACTGCCCATTTTGCATGCACTTGTTCATCGGGATGATCCCCATTCATTTGTGCCGCTCTCAAGGACGCCATAGCCATGTATAGATAGGACATACCATCAGCAAGTCTTGCAGATAAACGCTCTTTACGCTTTAACTCGCCCCCTAAGTAAATTAATGATAAATCAGCAAGCCAAGCAAATGCGTGACTTAAACGAGCCAATCGCTTGTATTCTCTTTTCATGGGATTATCTGGGACAGAAATAAATAGCCCACCCGTCCATGCAGAACAAATAGTTTTAGCAAGATTCTGCATGAAATATTGAATGTGACTCCAAATTAATGTTCTAAAAGCTTCTTTATTTTCTGAGGAAATCGCGTAAAACTCATCTCGAATAAATGGATGGCATGCCATGGAGCCTTGTCCAAAAATAAGTAAGTTCCTAGACATAATGTTGGCCCCTTCCACCGTAATAGAAATGGGGATCGCTTGATACATATTAGTTAAATAATTACGCGGCCCAACAACTACAGCACGGCCAGCATGAATATCCATCGCGGTATTAACGGTAGATCGACCTAATTCAGTATTAAAATATTTGGTGATAGCCGATGCAACCGAAGGCTTCTTATGCTCGTTAACAGCAGCAACTGTTAATAAGCGAGTAGCATTAATGATGTAATTCAATCCTGCAACTTCAGCAAGTTTTTCTGCTATTCCTTCAAACTGAGCAATTTCGACATTAAACTGGCGGCGGATACGTGCAAAAGCCCCTGACGTCAAATAAGAAAGGGAAGACGATGCAGCACCTAATGCAGGCAGAGAAATAGAACGTCCTATAGATAAACATTCCACTAACATTTGCCAGCCTGTTCCTGCTCTCTTTTGCCCACCGATAATTGTGGTGATTGGCACAAAGATATCTTTACCACGCAAAGTCCCATTCATAAATGGTTGATCTGCGGGCAAATGCCGATTTCCAATTTCCAAATTTTCGGTATCTCGTGGAACTAATACACAGGTGATTCCTCCATGCCCTTCTCCATTGAGCAAGCCATTCGGATCTTTTAAATTAACCGCTAATCCTATTAGGGTAGCAACGGGAGCCAAAGTAATCCATCGTTTATCTAAAGTGATATTTAGACCAAGAACCTTTTTCCCCTCGACTGTTTTTTCAACCACTATAGCGCTAGATTGAATAGAAGTGGCATCACTTCCCGCTTCGGGCTCAGTAAGAGCGAAACAAGGTATATCAATGCCTTTGGCAAGTCGAGGCAGATAATAAGATTTTTGTTCCTCTGTACCATAATAATTAATTAATTCGCCTGGGCCAAGAGAGTTAGGAACCATAATTGTTACGGCAGCAACCCCTGAGCGACTGGCAACCTTCATCACCACGTCAGAATGAGCTCTCGCAGAAAAGCCTTTGCCGCCATACTCTTTGGGAATAACCAAGCCTAAGAAACCACTTTCTTTAATGTAAGTCCATACCTTAGCCGGCAGATCACGTTCCTGACTAACCTCCCAATTCTCTACCATACTGCATAATGTTTGAGTTTCATTATCAATAAAGGCTTGCTCTTCCGCAGACAATTGTGTACCAATGCTCGCTAATCTATCCCAATTAGGCTTTCCAACAAAAATATCTTGTTCAAGCCAAGTATCTCCCGCATTTAATGCTTCTTCTTCCGTTTTAGACAACTTGGGAATAGATTTACTTGCGGTTTTATAAAGCACATCACTAATTAATATGCGTACTGGATCAACTTGTACCACGACTATGGCACTAATAATAAGCACCCATAATATTAGTCCGGGAATGAATGGCAAACCCATAAAAAAAGTAGCTGCAATTAAGTAAAGAACGCTACCAACCTCCCAAACTAGCGAATTAGTAGCACGATAAAGTACTACTAGCGTAAATATCAAATAAATCAAAAACAATGCAATACCCATAAATCCCCCTTCCTTTGCTTTTTTATTATTGCAGGATAGATTACTAGTATATACTCTTTATAGTTCATTTTACGAGTAGCTCAAGATGAGACTTAATTTGAAATTTTGATTCAAATCAATAACATTAAGGGATCTTGTACTTCAAAACAATCTGGATCCCATAAACAAGTCATGGGAATTAGGAAAAAAGTCAGTCTATTGACAAAATGGTGAACATAGCATGAACCAGCGATTTATTTGGAATTTTGAATTTTCTACAAAAAAAATAGTGCCGTTCTCAACTCTTATAGAACCGCCAGATAACCTTAAATGGGAAATACGCTATTTCTGGCCACAAGATCGCATTATTAGCTTGTATAATATCGATGATTCGCTACTTGATATTACTCACTACCAGCAGAAACACAAAGAAGACTGCTATTACCTATTACCCAATGAAAATTGCAATATTAAATATCGACGTAATCAGATTCTTTATAAGCCCTTGCTTCAACGCTCAAACAAGGCTGTAGGATATGGAGCTAAGATAAATCTTGTAACAGTAAGCGATTACCCCGAACAACCACAAGAGCCTATTACTTATTTACACGATTTATTGTACCAAGCTCAAACTTTTGGGAAAAAAATCAATGTGAAAAAAACATCGTTTACTTATAAATTTGCAACAACGCCGCATGTAAAACTTGAGTTGGCTCGGCTTGTAGTCCATGATGAAGTCTATTTCAGCGCCTGCATTGAAGGTAAATCGCTACCGTTAGTAGAAACTATTAATAAGCACTTGCTGGATGACCAAGTTTCCTGCGAATATGTGACTTTCTTAAAAAGCATTAACAAATCATGATCGAAACTTTGTTACATATTATCTACAGTTTTGGCAAAATTGGCCTGATATCTCTAGGTGGGGGTAACTCCATGTTAAAGCTATTGGAATATGAAGCTGTAGAATATAGACACTGGGTTGGTAATGAAGAGTTTGTTGGAATGCTTGGTACCAGTTTTTTATTCCCAGGACTTACAGCAGTCAAATTAGCAGCACTTATAGGATATAAAGCAGCTGGTCTTTTGGGATTATTCCTTGCTGTTATTTGTCTGAATCTACCTGGTTTAATTATGGCAATCTTAGGGTATCATTGGTTAACAGCTCACGATGGGCCTGTCACGCGGAAAATTATGATCTCAGTTCAATATGGAGGCTTAGCCTTATTAGCAGCAGCTACATTTTCTGTTGCCCAAGGAGTAGTAGGCATGTATGTTTCTATTCCTATTGCCATAGCATGCGTTTTATTTTTTTTAGCCTTGGCCCTGTGGAATCTATCACCTTTTTATGGATTTATAGGGTTTATTGCAATTTGTTTTTTTATAGTTCGTTAGTAATTTCATCTCTAATAGTAAGGAAATAAAGTAATCTATGGATAATACGCTCGATAATCCGGAATATTATATTAATAGAGAATTTTCAGCTATTGCCTTTAATCAGAGAGTTCTTATGCTCGCTAATGATGAGCGAGTCCCTTTATTGGAAAGAATGCGTTTTCTCAGCATTTGCAGCAGTAATTTAGATGAGTTTTTTGAAATAAGGGTGGCAGGCCTTAAAGAAAAAGTAGCCCTGTCTTCAGGAAAGTTGACCATTGATGGTTTGCGTGCAGATGAAGCTTATAGCGAAATCAGTCATAGAGCACATGAACTAATTAATCAATTATACAATATATTCAATAAACAACTTCTTCCTGCTCTGCGTAAGGAGAACATCTATTTTCTTGAAACCCATGAGTGGACAGATGATATTCATTTATGGGCAAAGCATTATTTCAAACATGAAATTCTCCCGATTATCAGCCCTATCGCGCTCGATTTAGCGCATCCGCTGCCACAATTAATTAATAAAAGCTTAAATTTCATTATTTCTTTAAGTGGAAAGGACGCCTTTGACCGTAATATTGATTATGCTGTAGTACATGCGCCACGCTCAATTCCTAGAATGATCCACCTACCCTCTGAGCTATGTGGCGATGCGCACTATTTTGTCTATTTATCCTCTATTATTCAAACTCATATTAATAGCTTATTCCCTGGTATGGAAATAAGCGGCTGCTACTCATTTCGTCTAACTCGTAATAGTGATTTATTCCTAAGAGAAGAAGAAATTGATGACCTCGCTCAAGCGGTGCAACGAGAAATATTCTCTCGTCATTATGGTCATGTGGTACGATTAGAAATTGAAAACAAGTGTCCCGAAAAAATAATTGATTTTCTATTGCAGAAATATCATTTAAGACATGAAGATACTTATTATTGTGATGGCCCCGTTAACCTACAAAGATATACTAGGGCCGTAAATACTATTACTGATAGACCTGATTTAAACTATCCTACTCTAATTGCTCAATATCCCAAATTTCCTAAATCGGAACGCAATCTATTCAATGTTTTAGATGAGCAAGATATTTTACTACATCATCCTTATCAAAGTTTTGATGTAGTTATAGATTTTGTAAGACAAGCCGCAACAGATCCTAATGTTCTAGCTATTAATCAAACGCTTTATCGGACCCACTCGGCCTCTGTAATGGTAGATGCCTTAGTCAATGCAGCTCATTCAGGAAAAGAAGTAACTGCGGTTATTGAGTTACGAGCCCGTTTTGATGAGGAGTCCAATCTAAAATTAGCGAATAAACTGCATGCGGCTGGTGTCCTCGTTCTCTATGGAGTAGTGGGCTATAAAACCCATGCAAAAATGACCTTAGTTGTAAGACGAACCCATGGCAAATTAAAGCGTTATGTACATTTAAGTACTGGAAACTATCATGAGCAAACAGCCAAGCGCTATACTGATTTTGGTTTGTTAACGTGCGAACCAACTATAGCAGCTGATGCACAAATTATATTCCAGCAACTAACGGGATTAGGCCGCGTAGTCAAGCTTAAAGCTCTAAGCCATTCACCTTTTACCCTGCAAAAAACATTGTTGCAATATATAGAGCAATGCAGTACTGCAGCTGCTGAAGGAGTCGATACGGAAATTATGCTCAAGGTAAATGGCTTAACAGATAAGGTCATGATCCAAGCGTTGTATAAAGCGTCTCAAGCTGGAGTCAAAATTAATCTCTTAGTAAGAGGTGTTTGTTGTTTAAAGCCAGGATTGCCTGGAGTATCGGATAATATCAGGGTTTTGTCTTTTATTGGACGTTTCCTCGAGCACCATAGAATTTATTATTTCAGGATTAATGGAGAAGAGCATTTTTTTTGTTCTAGTGCGGATCTTATGGAAAGAAATTTATATCATCGCATTGAGATAATGTTTCCCATTCTTGATGAACAATGTAAAAAAAGAATCAAGCAAGAAATCATAAAAAACTATCTTAGAGATAATAGTAACACTTGGGAAATGCACAGCGATGGAACTTATAAGCCGAATACTCAGGGAACTAACTGCGCCCAAGATAAGTTAATAAAGTTGTATGAAGATGATGAGATTTAGTTTGCTATGTTGACTCGTAGCATATTTTGTCGGGCAACTTGTTGCCCGACCTTTGTCATAAGTTGTAACCGTTCAGACAATAGCGTCAACATAATGGATTTAAGGTAATAGGTAGGTTGGGTTAGCGACCGGACTAGAACAATAAAGTTTTATGCAGTTTTCCTGGTTCTTCCTGGGCTAGACGTGGAACTAAATATCCCGGAAGCAGGGTTTGTAACTGGTGATAAATCGTCTGAGCTTTAACAAAAGGCATGTCAAAATGAGCGGCTCCTTTTACTTTATCGAGTAGATGTAGGTAATAAGGCAAAACGCCACAAGCAAATAAAGCCTGGCTTAATTCTGCTAAAATAATGGCTTGATCATTAATCCCGGCTAATAGAACCGATTGATTCAATAAAGTACAGCCTACTTTTTGTAACTCACTACAAGCTTGCCTTACCTCATCGTTTAATTCCTGAGGATGATTGCAATGCAATACGATCACTTTTTTAAGTCGCGTCGTTGACAATAGATTCACTAATCCTCTATCTACTCTTTCAGGAAAAACAACAGGAATTCGGGTATGTATGCGTACAGTATGCACGTGAGGAATGTCGTCTAGTAATCGAATCAACTCAGTTAATACTAAGTCGGATGCCAGCAAAGGATCACCCCCACTAAAAATAACCTCTGAAATACTGGCATCATTAGCGATGTAATGAGCAATTTTTTTCCATCCACTACGTCCTGGGTTATTGCTCTGATAAGGGAAGTGTCTTCTAAAGCAATAACGGCAATTCACAGCACAAACGCCGGTTACAGTTAATAAAACACGACCATAATATTTGTGTATTAATCCTTTTGCAGGAATAGTAGTACCACTCTCCATGAGTGGGTCGGCTCCATATCCGTCTCTTTCTTCGAGCTCCTCTCCCAAAGCAAGTACTTGCAATAGTAAAGGATCTTGTGCATTACCTTTTTGCATACGCTTTGCAAACCCAAGGGGGATACGGCTAGGAAATTTTTTTTCTGCTAGCAAATTGCCCTCAGCTACAGGGAGCTCTAAATAATTAAGTAAATCACTTACTGATGTAAATCCTTGTGCTAAAATTTTCTGCCAACTCAAAGAGGTCTCTCGCATTAATCATATAGACTTGATAAACTGTGCGAACTGTAACGAAAATAAAGCAAAATCTCAACTATGGAGCACTAATGGCAATCTATAGCACTAATGAATTTAAAAATGGCTTAAAAGTAATGGTTGATGATGCTCCCTGTAGCATTCTTGATTGTGAATTTGTAAAACCAGGCAAAGGACAAGCCTTTACACGAATAAAAATTCGTAATTTAAAAACCGGACGCGTCGTAGAGCGTACATTTAAATCTGGAGATACTTTGCCTTCAGCTGATGTTTCAGATGTTGAAATGCAATATCTGTATAATGATGGCGAACAATGGCATTTCATGGTTCCAGATAATTTTGAGCAATATGCCCTAGGTGAAGCAGTTCTGGCTGACGCAGCGCAATGGCTAAAAGAACAAGATATTTGTATTGTAACTCTTTGGAATAATGAGCCAATACAAGTACTACCACCAACATTCGTTATTCTAGAAATCGTTGAGACAGACCCTGGCGTAAGAGGAGATACCTCTGGCGGTGGCGGAAAACCAGCAAAATTAGAGACTGGTGCTGTAGTGCGAGTACCATTATTCGTCCAAACAGGCGAACTCATTAAGGTAGATACTCGTAAGGGAGAATACGTTTCTCGCGCTAAAGAGTAGCCTCTACCATGAACGTGTGCGAGCCCCCAAAGGCTCGTGCCATTTGAGGTTCAATGCCCTATAGCATCCATAACTGTTGAGGCAATAGCGTCAACTTAAGGAATTAACCCTTTTGCCACTTATTTGTAGCCTGATTGCTTGCAACTAGGAATGGCGAGACTCAATGTTTGATCCCGGTTGCAAGCAACCGGGCTTGTATCTTTAAAAGGTAGGCAAAAAAGCTTAATCTCAAGGGCACTTGGGATGGGAGAAGAGATCTTGTAACCG
>DAIAOV010000077.1 GCA_027437055.1 Legionella sp.
GCAGGTTTAGTTGCTGAAAAAGCGATAGAATTAAACATAAAATTACATTTTTTACCACCATACAGTCCCAATTTAAATCCAATTGAACGATTATGGAAAGTCATGAACGAACATGCAAGAAACAACAAATTTTTCAAAGGAGCAAAAGATTTTAAAGAGGCTATTTTTGGTTTTTTTGATAATACTTTGCCAGTAATTGGAAGCACATTGAACTCAAGAATTAATGACAATTTTCAATTATTGAAAACATAGCATTTTCAAGTTAATTGAGTATAACGCGATGTTCGACTTTTTTTAACGATATTTATTGATCTTGATGTTAACCAAGGCGTCATTCCTGCGCAGGCAGGAATCCAGTTCTAAGTCAGCTTTTCATATAAATCTTCCCATGTAGGATTAAACCTTTCAATGAGGTTCATTTTCCATGCTCGCTTCCATTTCTTTATTGCTTTTTCTCTTGCAATAGCTGTTGGAAAATCAGCATGAAATTCAAAATAAACGAGTCGGTGAACGTGATATTTTTTTGTAAATCCTTCTAGCACACTATCTTTGTGCTCCCAGATTCTCCGGGTTAAATCACCTGTAACGCCTGTGTACAATGTGCCATTGCGTTGACTCGCCAAAATATAAACAGCGGGTTGTTTCATTTTCCTTTCTCCTGGATTCCTGCCTACGCAGGAATGACGCCGTGGTTGAACAAATATTGAAGGACACAACACTTCACTATAACTTTCAATTTTTCAAAATACAAAACTACGAGGAGAAGGCTGTGTCAATCGAAGACTTTATCATATCTGTATATTGCTTGGTAGATGAAGAGTTGAATAAAATTGTGATGGAACCTCTAACAAGTCGTGGGTTTGCTCCAAAATTATCTGATGCTGAGGTCATTACTATGGATATTGTTGGAGAGTTTTTAAGAAAGGATACTGACACCGGTATTTGGCGATATTTTCAAACGCATTGGCTCACGTTGTTTCCCTGTCTCGGGAGTCGGGTAAATTATGCTAAACAATCCGCCAATTTGTGGAATATAAAGCAGCTCATGCAAATGGCATTAGCGCAACCTATGGGAGCCTTGTCTGATAACCTTCATTTGACTGATGGATTACCCATGCCAGTGTGTCATTTTAAACGTGCCTACTTTAGCCACATATTTGAAGGCATTGCAGCCTATGGTTATTGCGACTCGAAGGAGGAAACCTATTATGGATTTAAGGGTAATCTTGCTATTAGTTCCGAAGGTATTATCACGGGCATGACAGTGACGGCAGCCAATATTGATGAAAGAGAGTCCCTCTGGGATATTATTGGTAACATTAAAGGGCTGCTATTTGCTGACAAAGGATTAATGGGTGACTACTTTCAGAATGAAATCAAACGGTATACCCATGTCAATCTTCAAACGCCTACTCGAAATAATATGTCTGAGCCTAGAGGAAAAGACTGTAATCGCTGGATTAACTCAACACGAAGACTAGTCGAAACTGTTATTGGTCAATTGTCAGAGCAATTCAATATAGCAAAAATTAGAGCAAGAGATCTCTGGCATTTAACAAGTAGAATTGCAAGAAAAATACTGGCTCACACTGTTGGAATATTTGTTAATAAATTAATGGAGCATCCTCCTTTACAATTTGAAAAACTAAATATCGTTTAAAAAAGTTGAACATCGCGTGATATAACCTTACTAAAAGTTTTTACTCTCTTTTTAAGAGCTCTTCATAATGTAACATTTCATCGCGTGTTTTTGCTGCTTGTTCAAACTCCATATTACGCGCGTGAAGCAACATTTGCTTTTCAAGGGTTTTAATTTTTTTAGCTAATTCTGCGGTAGATAACGGAATATCATAAGAAGCTGCGGTTTCTCCAATTTTTTTATGCGCTCCTGACATATGCTCCATAACATCATGAATTCTTTTTTCAACGCCTTTCGGTGTAATATTATGCGCTTTATTATAAGCTTGCTGCTTTTCACGACGACGCTCTGTTTCTGCAATAGCTATTTTCATTGAATCAGTTATTCTATCCGCATAAAGTATCGCTTTACCATTTACATTACGAGCAGCCCTACCTATGGTTTGAATTAAAGAACGACGTGACCGGAGAAATCCTTCTTTATCCGCATCTAAAATCGCTACAAGTGAAACTTCTGGAATATCCAATCCCTCACGAAGAAGATTGATACCTATAAGAACATCAAAAACTCCCAATCGCAAATCTCTTATAATTTCAACCCGTTCGACTGTTTCAATATCGGAATGCAGATAACGGACTTTAATCCTCTGTTCCATAAAATATTCTGTGAGATCTTCCGCCATACGTTTTGTCAGTGTCGTCACTAATATTCTCTGATGTTTTTGTATGCGTTGCTTCGCTTCTGATAATAAATCATCGACTTGTGAAGAAGCAGGACGAATTTCTACTTCGGGATCAATTAAGCCCGTTGGACGCACGACTTGCTCTGCAACTGACGCAGCATGTTCTTCTTCATAAGCTCCTGGTGTTGCTGAAACGAAGATAGTTTGAGGAGACCTAACAACAAATTCTTCAAACTTCAAAGGACGATTATCTAGCGCGGAAGGCAATCGAAATCCATATTCAACAAGAGTTTCTTTGCGTGCACGATCCCCTCGATACATTCCGCCAATTTGTGGAACAGTCACGTGGGACTCATCGATAACAAGAATAGCGTTAGGTGGAACGTAATCAAATAATGTTGGCGGTGATTCACCTTCTGATCTTCCAGAAAGATAACGTGAATAATTCTCAATTCCTGTGCAATATCCTAGCTCCAACATCATTTCAATATCAAATCGTGTACGTTGTTCAAGCCGCTGAGCTTCAACTAACTTATTCGCTTTAGTCAGATGTGCTAATCGCTCAGAAAGTTCAACTTTAATTAACTCAATAGTGTCTAAAATACGTTGCCGTGGTGTAACATAGTGAGATTTTGGAAAAATAGTTACACGTGGAATTTTTGTGTGAATATGTCCTGTTAGAGGATCAAAAAATGCTAGTTCCTCAATTTCATTATCAAACAATTGCACACGAATGGCATCGCGTTCAGACTCTGCAGGAAAAATATCTATCACATCCCCTGACACCCGAAAGGTGGCGCGTTCTAACACCATCGATGTACGTGTATATTGTAATTCAGCAAGACGTCTTAAAATTTCTCGAGAATCGATTTGTTCTCCTTTGGACAAATGCAACACCATGCTTAAATAAGATTCAGGATCGCCCAATCCATAAATAGCCGAGACTGTCGCCACAATAATAGTATCTTGACGTTGAATAATAGACTTGGTTGCAGAAAGACGCATTTGTTCAATATGCTGATTAATTGAAGCATCTTTTTCAATATAAGTATCTGAAGAAGGTACATAAGCTTCTGGTTGATAGTAATCATAATAAGAAACAAAATACTCTACTGCGTTATGCGGAAAAAAAGACTTAAACTCTCCGTATAACTGCGCTGCTAATGTCTTATTAGGTGCCATAATTAAAGCAGGACGTTGAACTTCTTGAATAACCTGAGCTATCGTATAAGTTTTCCCGGATCCCGTGACACCTAATAACGTTTGGTAGGCTAATCCCTCCGAGAGCCCTTTCACCAACTCAGCGATAGCTTGCGGCTGATCCCCAGCAGGTGAAAAAGGTATCTGCATTTCAAAACCATGCTGTAGCGATGGCTTATTTCTCAAGGATTCCTTCCTACTTGGAGGCCATCGCCTTCTTCGCCTTGACCGCCCGCTCCTGGGCCAGCACCACCACCAACGCCAGAATTGCCACCTCCAGACTTGCCACCGCCGCCTTCGCCGAAGCTTCTCTTTTGAGAAGCAGCGGATTGCATGGCTTTACCTGTCTCATCAGCTTTGCCTTCAGTTTTCTGAGCAATATTACCAACAACATCAGAACCAAAGGCAGATTGCATACCACCACCAATCCATTGCAAGACTCTATCTGGCAGTTTATAAATTAACTCAAACGCGCGCTCAATGATACCAATACACATCGTGATATACATAGCGAAAAGGAAAAAGTATGAGCAATAATAAGCAAATCCACCGGTGCTGCTACCGCCTAAAGCAACAGATAAATACTCTGTTTGCATGTAGCTAAAGCCAGAATTAATCATCCAAATTCCAACAGTACTCAATATAATTGCGGCAACGTAACCAATAATCATCATGCCCGGCCGTAAAAACGCATTAAAAATAAGCATTAATGATTCTTTTCCTTGTCCAAAAACACTATGCCCTTCTGGCAACATAACCCCTAAAGCCACAATAGGTGCTGCAGCCATAGCCTCCACAACGCCTACCATCCAACCAAAAGCACCAAATGTAAAGAGAACATAAGGTAATAAAGGCACGTAGTAAGCCATAGCAATTCCCATGCTAAATATCATTCCAAACCATGTCAACACAAAAGGTCCAATAATAGCTACAGCAATCAGTACTACAGGCCCAGCAATACCTGTTATCCCCATAACAGCCATTGAAATACTTAATGTTGTCCATACAGATAGACACGTGTTAATAAATTGAACGCCTGTAGTTGCTAAACTCAAAATAGGATTTGAGCTATAACTTGTCATCATAGTAAGCGAATCACTAAGCAACTCATAGAGATCTGTTAAAGGAACATAGACAAGGTAATACAAAAGCTTTTGTAAAGTTTGAGCAGCATAATATAAAATCGTGTTTATTATGCCCACAATAATTCCATTACCCAGTGACTCACAAATCATTCCAGGAATACCATAATACCCCCATTGGCTATTACAATTGAATCCAGAATAGGAAGGAGCCGGAACATCCACTGGTGCAGGTGCAGCAGGAAGTGATACGGGCACGAGAGCTACCTGCCCCTGCATCAACATATTAGAGGCATTGCTTTCATACCCAAAAACAGTAGTATTCAATTCAGACGTATAAACTATAGGCCACGACTGCGCTGTAGGTGGGTTCTTTGTTTGATACGTTGGAGCAGGTACAGTTGCAGAAAGGTTATCCGGCGTAGGGCCCTGCATCAAAGTAATAATTTGATTATTGTAATCATTAATCAGTGATGTATTGGTACTATCACCTGCACCATACCACGTACATAATAAACTTCCACTTGTAGACGTGCTACCTTTACTACAGAAGTTTGACATCTTAGGACCACTGGAACCCCCTAATCCTGAATCAGTATCAATAAGAGTGCCACTCGAAGTCGTTGTAGCATCATTTTGATTCACCTGTTCTAGATTAAAAAAGTAACTACCTGCCATGATCCAACCTCGAGATTCAGCAGTAGTTACAAACTCCGTCGAAGCGGCAATAGTTGAAGTATTGCAAATCGCATTCAACGTAGGTGCCATAATGGAATTATAATCACTCACTGCACCAGGTAATTCAACTCCAGTGAGTAATTCTGTAAAACCAGTTTTTGGTGTCACCCAATCTTGACAAGGATTAGGAGAAACTAACCCGGTACAGGTTGGAGAAAGAGAACCAGAAGAAATCGCTGGAACGCCTAAAGGCGACGTCACACTATAGGCTGAAGATGAAAAATAACACAATGTACCACTTGCTGAATTGCAATTGACACTCCCTGAACTAGAAAGAGTTAAATCATTTTGAACGATATTTTGAGCTACAGGAGTTAAGTCAGTATACATTTGCGCAACACCAATAGCGCGTGAATTAGCCATTGTCATCTCACTTTGTTCAGACAAACCTAACTCAGATGACGCAGATGTCACAGTGCTTTGCGTCGAGCTAGTAGGACAAGCTACTTCATTCATTAAATTCCACGTAATAGTTCCACAGATACCATTTAAGGCGTAGTAAGGAGATGTAGATGGTAAATTGGGTAATGGCAATGTCACTGGACTTTGACACGTTGATAAACTGGTATCAGCTGAACAAGAAACTGCTCCAGGATTGCTTGTACACGTGGAGTTTACCTGACATCCTGCTGAGGAAGAAGTATCACATGCTTGACACGAACACCCGTCTGTTCCTTGCACACAGGGTGTGGATGTTCCTGAGGAAGTTGTTTTGGAACATTGAACAAGACAATTTTCTGTCACTGCCGTACCTGAACTATCTGTTTCTCCCGTAGGTACTGTGCAACTTGTACATCCAGCCATAGCAGCAGATTGGGCAGTCATAACACTGCTACTATCGACTAAAGTAATAACCCCAGTTTCACATAACGCTCTCATATTAACTTGATCTTGTGTTCCACCCGAACTTGGCAAATTGGCACAAGGTCCGGAAGGACTCGAACTATTCGCTTGAGCGCTATAGGAAGTATACATATTTGATATTTGCTGCTGCAATGCAGTTAAACAAGTAATTCCTGTCAAAATATCGCTAGCACCTGTATAGATAGTAGCGCTATCAACAATTGTAGAAACGTCCGTGCTTGATGATGCCATTGGTTGTACAATAACTCCGCCTCTCTGCAAATAACCTAATGCAGCATTCCAAATTAAATCCCCTGCGCCAACTCCCTGTACAACAATCCACATAACAAAAATCTGCAGAACACTATATCCAGAAGAATACGTAAATAGCAAGGAAAGTCCAATCGTTGTTCTCACTGGAATCCAAATAGAGTTCCAGTCTTTACCCAAGACTTGCCCCTCTCCTGCGGTGTTAATTGTCGCTACCGTTGTAGTATAAATTAATACCATTCCACCAAGCGCCAAAATAGAAGCATTAAACAAGGAAAACATGCTTCCCATAATCTGGCTGCCACCACCATATAATACTCCATCAACCATACCGAAAATATCAGTAAGAAAGGTTACAGAAAGGTCTGTAGCCGGAGGTGTGAAATTAATAGATTGAGTTCCCCCCCAAGCCAAAGCAGGAAAAAGAACAATTAGTAAACTCATAGTCAGTTTAAAAAAAGGCTTAGCAATAGACATGTCCAAAGAAGCTAGCCAAAAATTTTTCATTGTTTTTTTCATGATTTTTTTCCAGGAAAAATATAATTAAGCCAGTCATGAAAGGTACATCCCAAACGCTGAACTCTTATTTGGAAGTACCAAAAATGATAACGAAAAGCAAATGCCCAACATACCCCAGATAAAACTAAACTGGGAAAAAAAGCGCGATAATGTAATTCTAATAAGTGAAATAGCGCATAACAAAATACTAAAAAACCTAAGCATACAAAAATAACACTCAGTCTAAATAAGGATCTTCTTTTCTTTACCAACTCGTCATTTGTTAAACCCAAACTTTCGACAGCATTAGAGAAATCCTCTGTGCCACCAGGAGGTGGCGGAACAAAAATCTCATCCACCGCTTGCTTTAAAAATTTGGCAGACGATTCTATATGGCGATATCCCATCCAATCAGCAGCATTGAAAGCTTTCTTGACGCTTCTTCCTGTTTTCTGTATACGTTCTTTCGCCTTTTTTTTCATTTTTCTCGGTTACCTTCTGGACATTTAGTTTTTGTACTTATACTATATTCTTAACGTATTTTGCAATTACCTAACTTAACTTTTTTATTATTTTTAAATTATGCCTGATTTATCACAAGAAGCCAGCAGTAAATATTGGAGCGAATATAAAGACTCTCTCATTTACCGCGTGTTAACCTTTATGGAAGGTGTGGAAGACTGGACCCTCGATGGCGATCCTGAGTTAGAACGAGCTATCACAGCACTTGGCCAAGAACTTGATAATATTGAAAAAGTCGACATGGATGCGATTGGAAATGAGCCGCTCTTTATCCGTTTAGCCTGCAATATTAAATCAGGCCGAGCATTACGCTTGCTTCAAGCCTTAGATACTGTACATCCAGGAGCAGCCTCCCGTCTTCTTATTTATGCAGAAGAAAATGGCGAGGGTGTTCAAGATCCTGCAAGTATTTTTCTACGGCGTAACATTGTGTTTGAGCGATTACGCCTATTAACACGCGTTTTTTCTGAAGAACGTTTTAATTTAATTAACAAAGCATTAGAAGAGGATTAACTTATGAAACATAAATCTATTGACAATAAAAAGTATAGAGCCCTATCAAAAGTCTTCTCTTCTGCTTTTATTGCATTATTATCCATTACAACGGGAACAAGCTTTGCAGACTATGGTGACGGTTCTTTTATTAGCAACTCTGGCACAACAAGCACCTCAAGTACAGGCAGTTCATGCAACTCATGCTCTCTTATGACCAACTGGGCCTACTACATGGGCATACCAGTTACAACAACACCCACCACCATTCCAACTGCATCAAGCTGGACAACAGCCACAACCACTATTCCTGATTTAACAGATGTTACTAACACAGAATATGCCGCTTCAGCAAATTTCATGGCATCGCTAGGTATATTAGATAATCCTAGTACCTATTCTACTGTTCTACCAACTAGTTTTGCTTCTTTAGGCGCGGCTTATACGATTCCTACCACCATTTCACAGTCTCCCTATAGTATCTGGTCAACCTTTGCCTCATCAACTTCCAGCACATCGCAAAGTGACAATCCTTCAGGGCTGTATCCCGTACCTTTCTCTGTTGGAGTTCCAAGCACTTCGAGTGATGGAACAACAACAACACCGATACCTAACACCCTAGCTGCAAGCGTCCTTGAAACAGTTGCTGGAACTTTTGATACTTCCCTTGGCATACCAGGAAATAGCATAAGCAGCGGCTATCTTCAAAGCAGTTTTACCACGCCAACTACTTTTAGCATAGCTAGCCAACTACTTAATGTACCTGCTACCGTTAGCGATGGCAATGTGACTTATAACTTTAATACTAGCTCTTTTTTCACAGCCCCTTCAGAAGATGATCTTGCTATTTTTGACCCAAGTACATTTATGGATGTGTACAATACGAATTCAGAGCAAGCAAGTTATGCCATAAAATGGCTATATGCCCTAGTTGCCCCCACTTTCACCAATAAAGCTTCGTATACAACCATAAATAATATCGTTAATAATATCACCAGTGGTATTCAAACTGCCGACTATGACACAGTGAATACAAACACTAGTGCTTTATTTAATTATAAGTTATCAAACGCCTCATCAATGGCAACGCTCGGTGCGGCTCTTGAAGTTCTTCAATACATTATTACGAATCACTCCGCCAATCCAGCAACAGGCGTGAGCCCTTGGACCAGCGACGCGACCATGGTGATGAGAAGAATGAATAATACTGCGCCTGCCGGTGTTGGACAAGTACCAACCAACCAATGGCTAACTAACATGATGTCAGCTTCGCCGGTTGCTATTGCAAAAGAACAGCTTGTTTTACTGAATGAAATCAATTATCAACTTTTTCAAACCCGCGTTCAAAATGAAAAAATACTTTTTCTTTTAGCAGTGAATGTCTTAGGAACTGCGGCTAATGACGCATCGTCTGCTACCAATGCGTTGGGAGCCGTTTCTTCTTCAAGTTCTGTAAGTTCTACTAGTTAACTATTATTACTGCTATTTTGCGATTGCTCTGTTGTCGTTTTCTCAGGAAGATATAGTGGACCTCGTTGCCCACAACTTGATAACAGAGCCCCCAAGAGCAGCATTCCTATGATCTTTGGTAAAACTTTAAAAAACTTTTCTTGCATAATATCTATTTCACTCCACAAAATTTTGTGCTCTTAGTACAAAGAGTATATTTTTTTTACGATTTAACATATAATATTTGGCTATTGTTATAGTAATTTATTCATTCTTTATGATAACTGTAAAAAACACAACACTTCAAGTTAATACCAACACCGCCATTGGATCAATTCAAGAACCGCGATCACAAGCGAAAGCTTGCATCATTTGGATGCATGGATTAGGTGCTGAAAGTATGGACATGGAAATGCTTGTGCATAGTTTACCGCTTTCTGATTTATCTTTACGGCATGTTTTTCTTAATGCACCTATTCAGCCAGTCACACTTAATAATGGCATAGAAATGCGGGCATGGTATGATATTCCTTCTAACTTTTCGATAGAAAATGAAGACATTCAAGGCATTTTAGCGTCTGAAAAAACAATTGCAGCAGTTATTGATGAGCAAATTGCTCAAGGAATTCCTGCTCATGCTATTGGATTAGCTGGATTTTCTCAAGGAGGTGCAATGGCGTTACATACTGGATTAAATTATCCTCAACCTTTAGCTGGGGTTGCTGCTTTATCAGCCTATCTTCCTCTGAGTTTATCACATAATCACTCTCTGCCGTTAATTCAGAAAAACACTCCTTTTTTTCTTGGTGCGGGCTTACACGATACAATTGTACATTATGAGTGGTCAAAAGCATCGCATGCTCAACTCGTCCAAAATGGTTTTAATCCTGTTGATTTCCATGCATATCCAATGGAACATTGTGTTTGCATGGATGAAGCGCATGATCTCTCGGCGTGGATTCGCAAGTATTTTAACTTCTAAATAAAAAAGGAGCTTATTATGGAAATACAAAAAAATTCCAGAGCGCTTTCCCTGTTTAGCCTTACTCTCATTACTGTTGTCTCTGTCGACAGTATTCGAAATTTACCTGCAACAGCATTATTTGGCAGCCAACTGATTTTCTTTTTTATTTTCGGCGCCCTTTTATTTCTGATTCCTTGCGCTTTAGTTTCGGCAGAACTTTCGTCGGGCTGGCCAAAACAAGGAGGAATCTATATTTGGGTAAAAGAAGCATTTGGCGATTCAATGGGCTTTCTCGCTATTTGGTTTCAATGGATAGAAAATGTTATTTGGTATCCTACTATTCTTTCTTTTGTTGCCAGCACCATAGGCTATTTAATTGATCCGCAACTAGCCAGTAATAAATATTTCTTAATTAGTTGCATTCTTGTTGCATTTTGGGGAGCCACTTGGATAAACCTGAGAGGCATGCATTCTTCCGCTATTTTTAGCAATCTTTGTGCCATAACCGGTTTATTGATTCCTATGGCATTAATTATAATTCTTGGCCTTGTCTGGTTTTTTTCGGGTCATCCCATGCAAGTTCATTTTTCCGCTGAAGATATTTTACCTCATTGGCATGATAAAAATCTTTGGGTATCTCTCACTGCAATTATGCTTTCTTTTTCTGGTATAGAAATTGCTACCGTGCACGCAAATGATGTTCCGGATCCGCAACGAACATTTCCCAAGTCTTTAGCCTATTCCTCTCTAATTATCATCAGCACATTACTCATGGGTGCGCTCTCTATTGCTATAGTTCTTCCATCTAATAACATTAGCCTTGTTGCCGGCATCATGCAGGCATTTGACGCATTTTTCTCAGGTTATAACCTCTCCTTCTTTATGCCCATAATCGCCATCATGCTTGTTTTTGGCGGATTAGGCGGTTTAAGCAATTGGATTATAGCCCCGACAAAAGGTTTGCTGGTAGCAGCAGAACAAGATCATCTTCCAAATATTGCTAAAAAGACGAATTCTCATGGTGCTCCTATTGTTTTATTAATTGCCCAAGCCATTTTAGTCAGTTTGTTAAGCGCTGTTTTTTTATTTATGCCTAGCGTTAATGGGTCTTATTGGTTTTTAACAGCCCTCACCTCTCAGATTTATATGTTAATGTATATTATTATGTTTGCCACCGGTATTTACTTACGTTTTAAAGCTCCCGAACAAAAACGGCTTTTTGCTATTCCTGGAGGAAAAAAAGCAGGCATGCTTATAGTGGGCTTGCTTGGCATCATAGGTTGTTGCATTACTTTAGCCGTTGGTTTTATTTCCCCTGATGGTATTGATGTAGGACAGAAAAGTGCCTACCCTTGGATGTTGGTTGCAGGTTTAGTTCTATTATCTCTTCCTCCTTTTGTTTTTCATCGACGAAAAAAGAAATTTGACGCAAAAAAAGCAACTTTATGCAATACAACTCTCTCTTAAAAAATTCAGACATTCATACTTTTAAGCAAAAGATTAAAGAAGAAAACTTTGTCTTTGCTTATCCGACTGAAGCCGTGTATGGTTTGGGCTGCAATCCTTTTGATGAATCGGCAGTCAATCGCGTTTTAACTTTAAAACATCGTTCTAAACACCAACATTTTATTCTTATAGCCGCAGACTGGACACAAATTACCACTTTTATTGATAGCAAACATTTAAGTAATATTCAGTTAGAACTGGTCAAGAACTCTTGGCCTGGGCCGATCACTTGGGTATTTCCAACATCTTCACAAACCCCCTCTTGGTTAATTAGCGCTGACAATACTATTGCGTTACGCATAACAGCTCACCCGCTTGCAAGTCATCTATGTCAATTAGCTGGACATGCTTTGGTTTCTACTAGTGCCAATATCAGCGGGCATCCTCCTTGCCGTACATTTGAAGATACACAAAAGATCTTTGATCATAATGTTGATTGGATTATTCCGGGTGAAACCAGTGGCTTATTAAAACCGACCCCGATTCGTCATGTGCTAACCGGCGAAATTTTGCGTTCGTAAATTTTTCTATTCCCAGGAAAAAACTATAAAAACACTCACTTATTAAATTATTAAATTTACACGGCATGCGAATTGACGGGTTTAAAATCCTCTGAACTGTCGAATCCTCTCATAAGCTGCTTGAATTTTTTGTGCTTTTTCTGTGGCTTGCTTTACTTGAGCTTCTGATAAACCTTTGGCAATTAACTTGTCAGGATGATGTAAACTCATTTGCTTGCGATAAGCTTTTTTTATTTCAGCTGCCGTTGAATGCTCAGAAATCTCTAATGTTTTATATGCAAGTGCCACCTCATCCACGTGAGGTCTTTGTGCATAGTGCTGGTATTGTTGGTACTGTGAACGTTGCTGTTCTGCTCGTTGTTTATAGGATCCTTGTTTATAAAAGTCAGTATTAAAAACAGGAATAAAGCCGAGTTGTTCAAAAACACGATTCAATAAGCGTTGCTTATGAATGTCAACGCGATGATTCGATGAAATCACCGCATTATATTGTATTTCAACAAACATTTTAAGCAATGTAGGTTTATCACGACAGGCATGCGTTAATTCAGTTAATGCCAAACCTAACTGAAAAGAAGCGAGCTTTCCTTCCGAAAAAGAATCAATCGCTTCTCGTTTTTCAGCCAAATTCAGCCTCATTGTAGCCATCACATCACGTGCAATTTCTATTTCTTTTTCTGAAACTCGACCATCTGATTTAGCGATATGTCCCATTACTGAAAAAGTAACATGATTAAATACTTTCCTTGTATGGCCTCGTATGGCTCCTGGTTTTGTCGGTTGCATAAAACTAAGTCCTTTATCAAAAAGATTACCGACAAATATACCAAATATGGCGCCTACAGGACCTGCAATACTAAAGCCAAAAAAGGCGCCTAAAATTTTCCCCCATGCACTACGCCACATTTTTAATACAAACAGAATTAACCTCTATGTTTATAGTGTATCATCATTTTCTTGGCTTTCTTCTTTCTGCCAAATTAATTTAATGCGACCTTGTTTATCTACATCATCAACAAATACAGTAATTTGTTGTCCTTCTTGTAGTTTATCAGTGACCTTTCCAGTACGATCTTCACAAATCTGAGAAATATGTAACAAACCATCACGTCCAGGAATCAATGTAATGAAGGCTCCAAAATCAACGATTTTGCTTACACGACCATGATAAGTCTTACCAATTTCTACTTCTGCAGTTAAATCAGAAATCATTTGTTTTGCTTTTTCCAAAGCATGAAGATCGGAAGAAAACAGTTTAATAACACCGTCATCATTAATATCAACAACTACACCGGTACTTTCAGTAATTCCTTTAATAGTTACACCGCCTTTCCCAATAACATCACGAATTTTATCTGGATGAATTTTCATTGTCTCAATGCGTGGTGCATAAGCTGACATCTCTTTTCTTGGTTCATCAATACAGCTATTCATGATACCTAAAATATGCAAACGCCCTTTTAATGCTTGAGATAAGGCTACATCCATAATTTCTTTAGTAATGCCATCTACTTTGATATCCATTTGCAATGCGGTTACACCTTTTGATGTTCCTGCAACTTTAAAATCCATATCACCTGAAAAATCTTCAAGACCGATAATGTCGGTTAATAATTCATAAGACTTTTCGTTAGACATCATGCCGATTGAAATTCCCGCAACCGGTCTTTTAATAGGAACTCCCGCATCCATTAATGCAAGCGTGGAACCGCAGGTTGATGCCATTGAACTTGAGCCGTTTTGCGATAAAACCTCGGAAACTACTCTTATTGTGTAAGGGAATTCTTCTTGTTTTGGAATAACAGC
>DAIAOV010000078.1 GCA_027437055.1 Legionella sp.
CATAAGCAGCCATATAACTAATTTGCTCATCTGCTGGATTGACCCTAGAAACAGCAATAGCTGGTTGTGGGGTTACAGCTGTTTTTGTTGATACAGAAGCGACAGCACTAGAAGCCGGCTTAACAGCAGGAGTTTTAGCTGTTGGAGTCATATCTACTGGAGATTTAACTTGTGCAGTTTTGTTTCCATTATTTCCTATACGAGCATCTAAGTCTTTATAAAATGCGACTTGTTGTTGCTGTAATAATTTTAAGTCATGAGCTTGAACTTCTAATTGACCACGCAACTCTTGAATGTCTTTTTGCAAAGCTAAGATTTTATCTATTAGCTTAGCATTATCACTAATGTCATTGCCTGTATCACTGCTCTGATCGTCTTGAACAAGAGCTGGACCGTCATCAGACGGAGAATAATACTCATTCTGTGGACCATCCAATTGGCCATTTTCTATTTGTGGTCCATCATATTTAGAACGAGCAGCAGAAGCCCCCTGCTGCTCATCTATCATTGCAAAATTCTCACTATCGTCGATTACAGGCGCTTCCGACCACCCTATTAAAGGGAGCATTAAAGTAAAACCCGCAGCGATAATGTGTCTTTTGCAGTTAATCATCTTGTTGCCTCATAAGTAAACTCTACACGGCGGTTTTGCGCGTGAGATGCATCATCATGTCCTAAATTAGCAGGGCGCTCTTTTCCATAGCTAACGACACGCATTTGATGTCTGCTTACACCGGCCATACGAAGAATATCAGCGACAGTATTAGCACGACGCTCGCCAAGAGCAACGTTATATTCGCGGCTACCGCGTTCGTCAGTATGTCCAGCAAGTAAAACGCGTGCGCCAGGATGTGATTTCAAATAATCAGCTTGCGCATTAACTGATGGTAAATATTTAGGATTTAAGTTACTGTCATCATAAGAGAACAGGTACAGTTGATTGTGAGGAGCCTGGGTGGTATAAGATTCACCTGGTTGCTGCCCCGCAAAATGTGTCATGTGACCCAAACCTTGAGCTGTAGCTTCAGCATCACTTGCAGCAGCACCTTCAGCACTACCCGGTGTTTTGGAACAAGCAACAACCAATATAACACTTGCTACAAGCAGCCCCAATTTAGACAACGATCTGGCTTTCATCCTCAATCTCCTTTAGTTCTTTTTATTATTAAAAAATACATATAAATATCATGGGGAGCTATTGTACAATTTATTTTATTTATTGGCTATTGCTTTGCCACGTTTAGTTGGAGTTTTATTCTAGAAACATATACGTAGCGATTGTTCATACGGGAGTTATGACGAGATACATTGTCAGGCTACTTGTAGCCCATAACCGTCAGGTTAAGCCAATTTTGGTCAGTATTCAATGAAACAACAAAAATCCTTAGCCTGACGGCTATGCTTTGTAGCTCGACCTACGTTGTTTTTTCTTGCTTAATATTCGATATAACAAAATTAGTCACGGTGGCAGTCAATAGAAGTGTTGCTTTATTTGCTGCAATAACTCCACCATAAGGAGTGTCCATAGGACAGGTAACATGCTGACTGATAATGCGAGAGGCAATGACTTTATTATCAGCAACACGAGTTAATACTATTTTCACTGTCACCTCCATCACACTAGGTTTCTTTAGGAAGTTTTGTTCTAGATTAAGCAATTGAGTATCTAACCTATAGTCTGCTTCTACATTATAAAGACCGGAAGCTACTGCGTAAAAATATCCACTACGCTGGACACTTTGTACCAATAAGGGATACAACATCTCAGCAGGCGGACTAACCCATTCATTTTTAGCAAATGCTTCGATTTGATAAGGTTTTTTAACATAAAGCATTTGTTCTGTTTGATGTCCTGCCACAGCCTCTGGAGCAGTCACCAAAAGAGTGACTGCTCTTGGTTTTGAAGTAAATTGTTTTGTACTAAATGAACGCAACTGATATTCATTAGTAGCCAAAGTTTTGACTGGTGAACACCCCATTAGTGATATCATACCCATGCTCAAGAAAACGATAGTGAAAAGGCGCATTATTATTCTCCAGGTCCGGGTTTAGGTGGTGTCGTCCCCCGAATAACTACTGAAGGATTTTGACGCATTTCATTGGTAACTTTTTCAAGGTTAGCAGAAATAGCATTTAATCGCCGGAGCAAAATTACTGCAGGAGGAAGTGCCTGTTGCGACACTTTATCTAAAGTGATTTTTCCTGAAACCATAGTCTTAGAAACATTTTTTCCAGCTTGACTCATATCAGTAGCCAATTTATTAAACTTAGCCACGCCAACTTTTAATTCTTTGATTATTTCCGGAAAGTCCTTACTCACTTTAGCCGCATTGACCATAAATGTATCGGCACTATGCAGTGTTTGACTTATGCTTTCACTATTTTTGGCAATCACTCCCGAAACACGATCAATATTAGCCAAAGTATTTCTAATATGACGTGCATTCTCATCATTAAACACCTGCTGAGCTTGACCACTTACTTTATTCACACTCTCTGCAACCTCTTTTAAAATAGAATCCAATTGGTTGAATAAAGAAGGTTTAGCGGGTATCACCGGGTGAGGCTCTCCTGGCATTTTTTGTATGGGCGTCAGATCTGCAGTGCTGGCAGATAATCCCACATAAGTGACACCAGTAATGCCTTGGGAAATCAACGTAGCAGACGTACTGGTAGTAATTGGAGTGCCATCTTCTATACTTAATGTAATTTCTACCTGCCTTGGATCATTATTATTCAATTTAATTTTTTTAACAAAACCAACTTGAACTCCATTAAATTTCACTGGAGCATCCTGAGATAATCCTGCGGCAGCCTCATGAAGATAGACGGTATAAGAATTATATTTTTTCTGATTGAAACCAACAGACAGCCATAAAGCAGTAGATAATAGCCCAGCCACTAAAAAAAGTACGACTAGCCCCACAATGGTATAGTTGGTTTTCGATTCCAAGTAAATAATCCCCTTATATATACCCAAACTACTTCAAAATGCTATTTTGGGTCTATTGCTTTTTCCGCCTAGAATTTCGAAGTAGCTTGAGTATCGAACTCACGTTAATTTACTGAAATAGTCAGCAATTAACTGATTTTTATTTTTCATTAAGTCCTGAATGGGCTCAATGCTAAGAATTTTCCCATCGCCAACAAAAGCGACTCTATCAGTAGTGTTTTTTAAAGACTCAATATCATGACTAATCATCACTATAGTTAAATTTAGTGAATCCCTTAAAAAAACAACTAACTCATCAAAAAGTCTTGCTCCACGCGGATCTAATCCTGTAGTTGGCTCATCCAGAAATAACAATTCAGGATCCATTGCTATAGCACGTGCAGCAGCAGCTCTTCGTTGCATTCCACCACTTAATTCTGAAGGTAATTTACCTGCAGCTTCTTTAGGTAAACCAACTAAAGCTATCTTTAACAATGCCAGTTCCCGCATAAACTCTGGTTCTAAATTAGTGAACTCCTGCATAGGGAACATGACATTTTCTAAAACAGTCAACGCTGAAAACAAAGCACTATGCTGAAACAGCATTCCCCAACGTCGCCTAAGCATTAACGCCTGATGCGGGCCTAGCTCATGAACTTCCTCGCCAAATACTTTAATACTACCAGCAGTCGGTTTCAATAACATTAAAAGACTACGTAATATAGTCGTCTTCCCACTACCCGATCCGCCAATAATAGCAAGTATCTCGCCTTTTTCCACCGTCAGATTAATATCGGAATGCACCCATTGGCCTCCTAAGAAGTTTTTCATCCCTTTTATTTCTATAACGGGCTCACTCATTTACAGTTTCATCCAGCTATAAACTACAGAAAATGCTGCATCAGCGATAATAATTAAAAATAATGCCTGTACCACACTTTTAGTTGTTTGGCTTCCTATACTATCAGCACTTGCCTCAACTCTGAATCCCTGAAAACACCCTACAAGAGCAATTAAAATGGCAAAAGCTGGGGCTTTATATAAGCCTAATAGCATTTGAGAAAGACCAACAGAATCCTTCAAGCGTACTAAAAAATCATCAAAGCTTATTCCAAGCATAGACTTGGACATGATCATCGCCCCAAGGACACTAAAAAAATCAGCCCAAAAAATTAATAAGGGAAAAACAATTAATAATCCCAATACCTTAGGCAACACCAATAATTCTGTAGGCGATAATCCCATAGTGAGCAAGGCATCAATTTCCTCGTTAACTTTCATACTACCAATTTGGGCTGTAAAAGCAGAGCTAGTTCGCCCAGCCACTATTATGGCAGTGATCAAAGGAGCAAATTCACGAAAAATGGCCATTCCAGAAAGATAGGCAATAAAGATATTGGCCCCATAAGTCGCTAGTTGCAATCCCATTTGGTAGGCTAACACCACCCCTATTAAAAAAGACAACAAAGCAACTATAGGTAAGGCCTGAATTCCGGCAGAATGAATATTTGACATAATGCTTGCAAACTTAAAACGGCGCCAATTCCCCATAGCCTCAAATAATTTGACGCTGAGATCCCCAACAAGAATCACCATGCCGTCTACCTGCATTAATTTGTTTTCTGATTCTTTACCAATTTGATAGAGAATACCTTCTCGAGACGGTTCGGGGACGTGATAGGTTAATACTTCTTTTTTTGATTCGATTAAATCAATCAGTTTTTTTTGGTTTTCAGAAAAATAGAGTAATTCAACTTCATTATTTTTTTGTTTTAGCTCTGCCAAACAATTGATCAGAGCCAATGCTCCAGCACTATCAAAGGCACTGATTGACTCACCGTTTATTGATAGTTTCTGCTCCTGAGGAAGCTCACTCGTCCGAAATTTTTTAGATAAATTTCCAAGAGCCTGAACAGTCCATGGACCAGTACATTGGAAACTATTGTCTTCCTTTTCGAATGTAATTTGAGCTTGGCTTTGATTCATAACTATTTTTAAATTGCTCTGTAATAGAGTATCGAAAGAAATCTGATGATGCATGTTATCACAATATTAAACTTCTTGTGAAACTCGCTATAACGAATAAACCCGTTGCATAACTAACCGGTTTTTCTTGAGTGCAAGGGTTAGTGTTTAAAGGAATATGGTAAAAAATTATGCACTTGATTGAGGAAACTAGAAATTGGCTTTAACCATTAGACTTCTTTCGCATTATCAACGAAAGTCAGTATCCATCAATCTTTATAATCAAATGGATACCGGATTTCGTCGGAAATTCGCCTAAATGCAGTGATAAAAAGAAGAAAATTATGCCGCAGGAGAAACCGTGTTTTCTATGGACTTACCAAGATCGCTTAGTTTCTCTCCAGAATCAGTAGCTGGTTTGAAGACCAAGAAGCTTCCTTTAACCGCAGCCGCAATACCATAAAAAATACCTAACCCTACAATTGCAGCTAATAAGTTGAGTAATATCTCTTTCACACCACGATGTGATTGTAATGTTTGGACATGCTCGCTCTCTTCATTTAAATAAGGTTTCGCTTCTTTTTTAAATTCAGCTAAGTTAATTCGGCCATAAATATAATTTTCATATAGACCATTTATGCCTTTATTAATACTGTCCATGGCAGTTTTTGCCGTTGTATAATCAGCTAATTTCCATATATCTACAGGATCTTGTTGTAACAGCGCATGAATTTTTCCTGCAAATTCCGCGCTCTTATCACTAAGTCTATCCAAATGTTTTTTAACTTCTATTAAATCTTTTACTCTTTGAGCATCTATTTGTTGTTGCACCTCTTCTGAAAGAGAGGGTTCGCTAATAATAGAAGTATTTTCTTCAGGAATTGTAATTGTGAATCCATTGCCTGTTGCAGAGGTGGTATCTTCAACCGTATCAACAGGCTCATCAATTTCTTCAATAGACACTTCACTAGAACTTAATAATTGTTCTTTTTGTTTTAGTTCTTCTTGTCTTTCCTGTTCCTCTGCTAAACGACGTTGTTCTATGATTTGCGCAAGCTTTGATGCAAATTCCTGACGTTTTTCTGCAAACAGATTTGCAATCTGCACATCTCTTGTTTCCAGTAAATCCCTGTCTCTTTTGTTAAACTGAGGATTAATCTCAAACAGTTTTAAAAGATGTTTTTTGTGAGCATAAGCCTTTTCAATTTCTATGAGCTTGCCGGCTGACTTACATGTCTCCAACTCAGCGATTAACTCTTTTCTAACTTGTACCGCTTTTTTCAATCCTATCTTTTTATTTGCACCCATGTTAAATCCTTAAACTTATGAACAATTTCTGCGCGAATGGTACTCGGTTTTTTTGCACAAATCCATAAAAATAAAAAGAAAGTAAATGTAAAAAATAAATTATATTTGTAACAATTATGTTATTGAATTAAATACAAATTAATCATAAAGATCAATAAAATTACTTATTATTTATAAATGAACCTTCGGGCGCATAATGAAATCACTTTTAAAATGAGTGGATTTCTTTAAAAAACAATTAGATACTCTTTCTGACAAAAAACAGAATTTGAAGCAAGAAAACTAATATTGCTGCGATTAGATCCTGTAAATAACTCAAAAGTAAAAAGCTTCATGTATGCCAGAAATACTATAGTTATGATTCACAGCCACATCACTGAATTATACAATCAGTATCCATTTGGCAATATCACTTTAGATGAGTTCAAAGCACATTTATATAATGACCGCAGTCTACGATTGTAATCCCCCCCCATTTTGACCGTTAATTAAACTTAAATAACAAAATAAGTGCATTTTAAATGTTTTTATGGTAGAATTTTGCTCAATTTGAATGGAAGATACATTGAGAGGGACTATTTTAATCAACTATACAAATTAATAGCAAAGGCATACTTATGGAAACAAAAATAGATAAATCAATTGTAGATAATAAAGTAGTAGAAGAAATGATTACCACTGAACGCTCCTACAATCAAGCACTAGGATTATTAGCAGAAGCACTTAACATAGAGAAAAATGTAAAAGATAATCCGTTCCTTCTTGAACTTAAGATAACAATAGGTATTCTCAAAAATATCTCCGATGCATTACTAAAGCACGCTGAAAAAGCAGTTGATCCTCTAGTTTCTGAAACAGAACATAAAGCTTACAGGACTCAACGTCTGCAATTAGTACAAGCGTTTTTTCTTGCTTACCAAAATTATTCTCCTCTCTATGAGCGTTATCTAGTAGAAAGTCGAAAGTATCCAGCGGCATTTAAGGACTTAGAAGAATATTTAGACACTCATTCCACCTCTCGACTTGATCTTGCCTCCTACCTGATACAACCTATTCAACGAGAGCCTCGCTATTCATTGTTGATTAAAGAAACAAAAAAAATGACTCAATATTTAACCGAAAACAATGTAGAGGAGTTTCTAAAATTAGAAACGTTAATTAGTGAAAGTCTCTCTAGAGTTAACAAAAATCTAGCACTCACAGCTAAAGCTCCTGTGCAACAAGATGATAGTTATTATCCTGGTAAACTAACTGTTACTGCAGTTTCAAGTGCTTGTAATTACCTATTCGCCTCCTCGTCTGCTCCCGAACCAGAACAGAATGAGAAGCTTGTTCAAGATTCCCAAAAACAAGAAGAACCGAAAAAAACTGGATACAAATTTGGAGATGGTAGTCGTTATTTATACAGATTATTTACTATTACAGAGCCAGCTAAATCTAGCGAAGCTCCCTCTTCCACCAAAGAGTCAATTGTCGAGGACGCTCCAGGGGATGAAGGATTTATTATGATAGAAGGAAAAGCTCCAGAAAATGAAGATCATGATGGACCAGAACATTCAACAAACTCATTGTAGAAAGAATAAATGGCCTTTATTAACCCTTAAGGTATAGGTTGATGAAGGTCTTTTTTAGTACAAAAAATGGTAGTCAAGAATCTCTTTCTCACTAAGAAGTAAATTTGCAACCCTCAGATTATCTATCTATAATGGAACCAATAATTGATCACTGAGGTCTTTACTGACATGCGCATTATCTCTCAATAAGCCCAAACAACGGGCAAATTAATTCCCCGCCCAAACTATTGAGAGAGTATGTCTATGAGTCATTTAATTCAATTAATTGATATTAGTCTATATTTTAGCGAAAAACTCTGTTTTGAAGAATTTAATTACCAGATTCATACTGGTGAGCGTATTGCCTTAATCGGCGATAATGGTACTGGTAAAAGCAGTATGCTCAAAATCATAAAAAAACTAATTCCGCCAAATGATGGCCTAGTTATGTATGCTGATAACCTGACTGTTGGTTATGTTCCTCAGCTAATTAATCATGCTGATTCCATTAGCGGCGCAGAACGATTCAATCAAGCACTAACACAAGCTTTAATACAAAATCCCCAAGTACTTTTGCTTGACGAACCAACTAATCATTTAGATCAGAAGAATCGTCGCAGCTTGATGCGCCTATTACAACAGTTTAGCGGTACTTTAATTATTGCTTCCCATGACGTGAATTTACTCCGAAGCGATGAGTTTTGCTTTTGGCATTTTAATCAACAAAGAATCGAACTCTTTGAAGGAAACTTTGAACACTACCAACGACAAATTAAGCTACAACGCGAAGCTATTGAAATGGAAATAGCCCATTTAAAACAACAAAAAAAGCAAAATCATCTGTCTCTGATGAAAGAACAACAAAGAGCGAAAAATTCTCGACTAAAAGGAGAAAAATCAATCAAACAAGCGAAATGGCCCACCATTGTTTCTAACTCTAAGATGCTGAAATCTCAAGAAACCTCTGGAAAAAAGAAAAAAAGATTGTCTGCCAATAAGGAAGATTTAGTGCATCGTTTACAAGAAATCAGTATAGAAGAAGAAATTATGCCGCAATTTCCCATCTCCGGGGAATTTGTTATGAGGTCTAACTCAAGTAAAGCTCTAGTAACTATTACGGAAGGGATAATTGCCTACGATAAACAAGTCATATTGAACTCAATTAATCTCAATATTACAGGTACTAGCCGGTTGGCAATTTGCGGCCCTAACGGTTCGGGTAAATCTACTCTTCTGAAAGCTATTATGGGAGATCCATCAGTTACTAAAAAAGGATTGTGGGTAATACCAGCAGATCAAGATATTGGCTATCTGGATCAACACTACCATTTATTGATGGAAAAAAATACAGTCATGCAAACTATAGAGCAATGCAGACCAGATTGGACTCACGCGGAAATTCGTCATCATCTTAATCGATTCCTTTTTCGTAAAAATGAACAAGTTTATAATCTTGTTTCTCAAATTTCCGGAGGAGAAAAAGCACGTTTAACTCTGGCAAAAATTGCAGCAAAACCACCTATGTTGCTTATCCTCGATGAAATAACTAACAATCTTGATCTTAAAACCAGGAACCATGTAATTACCCTACTAAAGAATTACCCAGGACCATTTGTCGTCATATCTCATGATGATGATTTTTTACATCTTATTGGCATTAATGAAACTTATTCTCTTTAATGAGTGACGTAAAAACAAACAAATAAATCAATTAGTGAGCTTAACTATTCTATACTTAGAGAAGCGGGGCGTAAAAAGGAATGCAAAATGGACTACAGTATCGTCAAATGTAAATTTACATTTAAATTTTCTATTGCCTTTTTATTACTCTTCTCGAGCTTAGTATTTGTTTCTCCAGCTCATGCAACAGCAAGAGAAGTAGATACAAGTTATACTCCCCCTAGCATACAGCTGGCTTATTATGGATATCATCATCACCATCATCACTGGCGCCACCACCACTGGTGTCGACATCACTGGTGTTATCATAGGCATCATAGACACCATTACTATTAGTTTTTATTGATATTCACTTTAAACGTCTTATGAACAACTCGTAACCAAAGTAATAATCACTACCAAGGAGCTAATGATGAATAGAAACTCTCATCTTTATATAACCAAACCAGCAATTAAATTAATAGCACTCTGTTCTCTATTTGCCTGTTCCCTTATATTTACTGCTCCGGCAAATGCTAACTCTAAAGAAATCACCCCAGTCCTCTCTCCAACTAAATTCTCACAATTAGCTTATTATCATCCTCGAGCTCGAACAGCCGCCAAGGCCACTGCCGTAAAAAGACATCATCCCGCTGCGGTTCATCGTCACCCTGCTGCAGCTCATAGAAGATATTATCGTCGATAGCATTAGATTTCTTTCATACTTGATGTAATGCGGTTTTCAATCTGAATTCTACGTCTCACGACTGGTGCGTGGAGCGTAGAATTCTATCAAAAATACTAAATTATGCGAAAAAATCGAGGGAATGCAGAAGCCAAAATTTTTTCATACATAGACCCTACTGTACAATCACTTTCATATAGTTTGCCTTAATACTTTATGATAAAATAGACTCTATTTATCTTAAATCTAGAAATTAACTATGGAAAACGACTACAGCCAATTTGAGCAACGCAAACGCGATCATATTGAACTCGCTTTAATGCCAGCCAATCAGAGCAGTGAATTAAACCCATTTGATCAGTTTTCTTTGCTCCATGAGGCATTACCTGATGTTAATTTTAGTGAAATCTCTATTCAAAGCCAGCGCTTTAATAAAACGGTAAAAACACCATTTATTGTCAGCTCAATGACTGCAGGGCATTCCAATTCAGTAAATATCAATAGTCGCTTAATAGAAGCCTGTGCTCAATCAGGGTGGGCTATGGGGGTTGGCTCACAACGCAGAGAATTAACCGATAAACAAGCGGCTTTTGAATGGGAACCATTACGTCATCAATTTCCTAATGTAAGTTTATTTAGCAATCTGGGAATAGCGCAAATAATTGATACCCCTATTTCAGCAATTCAACGCTTAATTGACGCTTTACAAGCGGAAGCGTTAATTATTCACTGCAATCCTCTACAAGAGTGTATTCAACCTGAAGGAACTACTGATTTTAAAGGATGTTGGACCGCCTTGGAGCTATTGGTTAAAACAATCTCCACACCAGTGATTGTTAAAGAAACGGGGTGCGGCTTTTCAAAAAATACTCTGATTCGTTTAAATGATATAGGAGTTGCTGCCGTTGATGTCAGTGGTGTGGGAGGAACCCACTGGGGACGAATAGAAGGCCATAGAGCCATTAATGATTCATTAAGGCACCATGCGGCACACACATTCCGCAATTGGGGCATAGATACATTACAAATTGTACAAAATGCCGCATCCATTAACCCTAGTTTTGAAATTTGGGGTTCAGGTGGAGTAAGACATGGTTTGGATGCAGCTAAATTATTTGCTTTGGGCGCAGCTACTGTAGGATTTGCTAAACCCATGCTTGAAGCGGCTTTAGAATCACCCGAGCATGTTCTTAATAAAATGATGATAATAGAATACGAATTAAAAACCGCCATGTTCTGTACTGGCAGTCGTGTACTTAGCGATTTAAAGGAGAAGGCATGCCCATAGCGTCTAATGCGGAACAATTATTTAGTGGATTTTCAAAACTGTCTCGTGAAGAACGCTTTCAAAGATTATTAGCTTTAGGTGCTATCACCCCAGAAGATATTAACTTTCTGAAGCAAGGCGGAATTAAAAATTCAAATCTGGCCGAAAAATTAATAGAAAATGTTATAGGATATTTTCAACTTCCATTAGGGGTAGCCACTAATTTTAATATTGACGGTCATGATTACGTTATTCCTTTGGCTGTTGAAGAAACATCGATTATTGCCGCTTTATCCAAATCAGCAAAATGGATAAGACAACATGGCGAGATCAAAACTTGGGTAGATGGTGACTGTATTCTTGGGCAAATTCAATTAGCCAAGATCAATGATTTCGAGAAATTTGCTCGTATTTTTAATGAAAATCGCGTCTATCTAATAGAAAAAGCCAATGAAGATGTGGCTGCCACTATGGTGAAACGTGGCGGTGGAGTTAAAGAGCTACAATTACGTCACTTAAAAAGAGAAGATGGTCATGATATGGGAGTGATTCATCTGACCATGAATAGTTGTGACGCTATGGGTGCCAATATTATTAACCAAGTGCTTGAATATTTGAAAACGCCCATTGAGCAGTTAACTGGTGAAGAAGTCACTATGTGTATTCTATCCAATCTAAACGATCAAAAATTAACAACAGCTCAAGTCACTCTTCGTAATATTGATCCGGTATTAGGCCATAAATTACAAGAGGCTTCTTTATTTGCTGAAATGGATCCCTACAGAGCAGCCACCCACAATAAAGGGGTAATGAATGGCATTGATCCATTACTTATTGCTACTGGTAATGACTGGCGTGCAGTAGAAGCTGGAATACATGCTTATGCCTCACGCAGTGGCCAATATAAAGCCATTACTCGTTGGCGCTATCAAGACGATACGCTGACAGGAGAATTAACCGCTCCGATTATTGTAGGCACCGTTGGCGGTGTCACCTCTGTACATCCGACTGCTAAAATGTGTTTACGCATGATGAACATTAATTCTGCGAATCAACTGTCTCGCATTATTGCAGCAGTTGGACTAGTGCAGAACTTAGGGGCAATCAGAGCGCTATGTACTGATGGTATTATTCAAGGGCATATGAAATTACATATTGATAATCTTCTTTTAGTTACAGGAGCAGATGAAAATGAGATTCCTGTTTTAAAAGAACGTCTACAAGAGTGGTTGGATTTAAATAAACGAGTCAGTTTGAATAATGCCCATGATTTATTAGCTGAAATTAGACAAACGTCGATTGCTATATGAAGTGGCAAATACCGGCAAAAACGTTCTTATTAGGCGAATATGCAGCCGTGGCTGAAGCCTCGGCTATTATTTTAACTACTACCCCTTGTTTTGAATTATCATTAGTTAATTCGCATGAGCTAATTAATATTCATCCAGAATCTCCAGCAGGCATTTGGTGGCTACAAAAGCACTATACGGATAAAGGTTTATCTTGGAGTGATCCCTATAAGGAACAAGGTGGTTTAGGTGCCTCCAGCGCTCAATTTCTAGGAAGTTATCTGGCCAGTTGTGCACTACAAAATCAAATCCCTACCCTTAATTCCATGCTTGATGCTTATTATCAATGTTCATGGTCAGGTATGGGATTAAGACCAAGTGGTTATGATGTTATTGCTCAATCACAAACGGGTTGTGTTTACATTAATAGACAAAAAAAGATGGTTCAATCTTATCAATGGCCATTTACAGATCTCTCTTTTATATTGCTTCATACGCAAATGAAACTGGCAACCCATCACCACCTGCAAGCTGCAACGCTACCAAGCCAGATAAAGGAATTATCAGCTATAGTAGATGAAGCAAAACAAGCTTTTGACCTGGTCAATAGCAAGCAACTCATCAATGCCATCAATAGTTACCATCAACAACTCAATGAGTTAGATTTGGTTGCCCAGCATAGCCTTGAATTTATTAATCAACTAAAGACTTATCCAGAAGTATTGGCCGTTAAAGGATGTGGCGCTATGGGCGCCGATGTATTGTTGGTAGTCACTGCCCGCAATAATGCAGTAACACTTCAAGAAAAGTTACAGGAAAAGAAATGGAGTTTATTAGCTACAGAAAAAAATATTGTTGACTATAATAAAAAAGCTCTAATTGATAATAATTTATAATTAACACTTATATAGAACAGCTTACAATTGATTCAATCTGATTATTTAAAAAATAATCGAGAAAACACTTGAAATTTTGCCCTAATCCGGTATCATTTCAACCTCTTTAGGGCCGTTAGCTCAGTCGGTAGAGCAGGAGGCTTTTAACCTCTGTGTCATAAGTTCGAATCTTATACGGCCCACCATTTGTTATCAAATCCACACCCCATTGCGCTCGTAGCTCAGCTGGATAGAGTACTTGGCTTCGAACCAAGGTGTCGGGGGTTCGAGTCCCTCCGAGCGCACCATTTAAAATCAAGGACTTAGCTCCAAATTGTGTCACTAAAACCCATTTACTGTGGCATAAACGTGTCATGAATTCGTTCTGCCGCCACTTTCAGGTGCTCACTTGAGAGATGTGCATAACGTAAAACCATCTCATAATTTGACCAGCCTCCAAGTTGTTGTAACTCATGTAAAGCTGTACCGTTTTGCACATGCCAACTAGCCCAGGTATGACGTAAATCATGCCAGCGAAAATTCTCTATTCCAGCTCTTGCCAAAG
>DAIAOV010000079.1 GCA_027437055.1 Legionella sp.
GAATGAGGCGGCCACGGTCTGACCCACGTCGACGCTGCGGGAGATGACGACGCCGTCCACCGGCGAGCGGATGGTGGCGTTCTTCAGGTTCGTTTCTGCCCTGGCCAGGGCGCCCCGGGTCTGGACCACGGTGGCCTCGGCAGCCTTCACCGGCAGCTTGCCCATCGCGGTGCCGCCGAGCTTCACGAAGTCCTTCTGCTTCAGATCGGCGGTCTTGCCGGCGCCCAGCACCACCAGGCGCGTCACCTTCAGGCCCTCGGGCACGATCAGCTCCAGCGCCGATCCGCTTTTGCCGGTGAAACGTTCGGCCGTGGCGGCACGCGCCACCAGATCGGCTGCTGACCCCAGGGCGCGGCGGGTTGCCGGACCAAATTTCAACCCATCGTCGCAAAACACGATCAGAATACCCCTGGCCGGAGCGGCGAAGGGGCCAAATCCGAGCTTCAGGGCGTCGGTCATTGGGCGAGTTCCTTGGGTGGTGGAAGGCACGTGCGCGCTGCGCCCGAGCGCAACACTCTGGTAGGCATATGACCCACTGGAATGTCGGCTGCAATTATTCGTTTCGTGCTTATTGCATGGATATTTAAAGTAGCTCAGAGGGGAAGAGTGTAGTGTAACGAGGTGCGTCGCTTGCTGTGCAACAAATTATTATTAGAATTCCCCTGAGTGTGTTTCAATTGGGGAATGGATTAAAAAATATAATCGAAATGAAAGTGCATTTTGAAGACAAGGCACTCTTCTCAAAAAATAAAAAAAACAGCAGGTCAAGACTGTTTTTTTATAAATATTTTGGATATCATGAATGCCAGAATACCCCTTATCCCTTTTGGTCCTGCTGTGGATATCATTTTTTACACATTTTAAATTTAATTCTAATTAGTGTTGACTATTTAATAAAACTCATTGCTCTATATGATGTTTCTATCGTTAACCCAGATTAAATCAGTTGAAACTTATCCCCATTTTCTGTGGATAACTCTGTGCATAGACATTGGTTAAACGCAAAAATCCAGTACTTAGATGGGTGAAATGACTTCGTACCAGCTGTAATAAGAATAAACAACCTTAAGTGGGGTGTGTTGTATTTATCAGAGAATGAGGGCTCACCCGAAGTTAGGGGGATGAGCCATCTGTTGCAAATTTAGAGTAGTCGTCCACATCCTTGTGGCGGGCATCGTCCATGATACCTAGGAAAAATCCTTTTAAGACATCCATTGTCTTTACTCTTGTCTACTATAGCAAAGTCTATCCAATACTACTTGATGGAGATCACCTAATATGATGCAAGAAATTTCTTATATTCATTTCATTAAAGAAAAATGGTGTCAATTTGATGTGCAACCCAATCTATATTGGGTTTTAAATCAATGTGGAAAGAAGTTTTGCTTTTATCTGATCAGCCTCTCTTTTTTAATGAGCTGGAGAAGCACTTAATAACTTAATGGCTCTAACAAATCGGATTGGGTTATCTCAAGAGTAAAACCATACTCTTTGGTTAAACGCGCAACGGCGTCGATGAACCCTTTTGGTGCACGCGGTGAGACAACGATCTTCTCTATTAACGTCTTTATGTGGATACTTACTTCGATTCCTTTTGGAACAGGCCCTCTCCCAATGAGGCAGTGATCCCAGTTGAAAAGACGAAATTCTTTTTCATGCTCAAATGCTTTGCGTTTCATTACAGGTTGATGGATACCATAGCTAGAGGTCATGTCTTTCTCTGGGCTGTAGTAAATGATTTCACTGCCATAAATTGTTCTAGAATCTGAAATGGCATCAGTAAGTCTTTTAAAGTCTGAGACGATTGCCAAGGATTGAGGATTCGCTCCATATATTTTCCATTGAGAATCCGATTCGCCCTCATTCATATGCCAACAACTCACATAAAAAGTATCCCTTGATCCCAAAAATGATTCTTTTTGCAAACGATCAATAACCTCATCGCCATTCGCCTGAAAATTTAATCTGGAAGGTAGACCCTCGAATGGATCGTCTTGGATAAATTGGCTTAACGATGAGAAGTATAAACTGTTAGTTTTTATTAGCGCTGTGAATTTTGCAAAATTCATATAACGCCAAATTTTTTGATTTATGAGGGGTTCTTTTAAATAAGGAGAGCTCTTATAGGGCATAATGAATGAGTAAAAGAGTGCACTATACCATAGTTGAATTGAAACAAACGATACGCTTCATTATGATTCCATTGACGTGCCACAAGGCTCGGCAAGTAATAGCTTCAGTTTACCTTAGCCTAGGTTTCTAAAGTCGTGCAATTTAGTTACACTAATAGGGTTAAATACAAAGGGGTATCCTTATGTTCATGATCAACCTATATAGAATGGTTCGCTTTACAGTTCTTCAGGCTCTAAGAGGATGCTGTGAATAGTAACAACCTAGATAATGAATGATTCGACGATTTATTGCCCTATAATCTCACTGTTCCCCAATGGCGTTAACTGTTTATCCGCCTTGAGCTAAGTAAGCAAAAGCTTAGGGATTTATCACGAACTATTTATTAATAAACAAAACCAATGAAACTGTACTAAGGTTAATAGTACGTTGAATAAATATACCGCATTAAGAATGAAATGGTTTGTTGTATTAATAATAGGTAGCCTTTATTCTCTTTGCTCTCAAACATTGAGAGCTGAGTCATTAAATACTCACCAAGAAATTTATGCATTGTGTTATGCAACACATCACGCCATGCTGAAAGATGAAATGGCTTTGTATAATAGGGTAAATAGTCAAGAAATTATTAGGAACCACTGTTCTTGTACAACACCTTATATACTAGATGGTTTGGAGAAGAAATTGGATTATTTCAATTCTTGTCTTAATCAACGAGTAAAAAACGATAGCTTTGACTTTATTAATTCAAGAGGTCAAATGTGTACTACGCAATCGGAGCAATTAATGAAGAACGTAGTAACTCAACTCAGACAACATTGTAACGTGGGCCATAAAGAACTAGAGTCACTTATTGACTCCAATAAACCATGCTCAGGTGAGTATTGTGATTTTATTATAACATCGTATTAAGTGTGTCATTAAAATCTTTTTTTGTCATTTCCAGAAGTAGGCTTTTAACTTCTGGAAATAACAAGGTCTTCGTTAAGGAAAAAGAGGGGCAATATCTTTATCAAAAAAATAAAAATTCAATGCTATAGGGCTCACCGTATCAAACGCATGCTCCACTATATAATATTGAATAGCATGTGATGCCGTTCCTGCATTAGATAAAGCGCTAAACACACATAGATAAGAGTCTGAACCTTTATCAATTTTCCAAAAACCTGAAGTGGCCAATAGAGGGATATTGGGCTGAACAGATGGATTCACTGATAAATTATTAGCTGTATTTAATTTATATTTGGCACTAGCGACTATTAAATAAGGTTCATTATTGCAAGAAACATGACCATATTTTTTATTGTCATAGCTCGTTTCATATTGATCTTCACAATTAGCATCTGGAAATTCATTTGCAACTGGTTGAGATAGTTCTGTCATAGTAACATTGCTGTTTGCAGCGGTTAAATTTTTACAGGACTGAATTATTTCAACATTAGGTGTGGCATATGAGATACCATAAAAATAAGTGAGAGTTAGGATGAGCGTTATTCGGTGTTTTAATGACATTGAGTGCTCCTAGTGGCATATATAAAGTCGTCTGTATATTTAAAGAAAATAGTGCCTCCATAAGCAGCTGTGGTTTCGAATGCATAATCATAAGTTCCGCGAGCTGTTATCTTTCCTTTTGGTAGTGGCTCTGGTGTAGGAAAGATATTGTGAAGAGGATCTGTATATGTGAAACCGGCCAGGTACCTATAAGCTTTTTTACCATCTGCTTTCAAATCGTAGCCATCCCACCAACATGCCCCATTTGAATAATCATAACCGTAATTCAATGCATTTTGGGCTGCTTGATAGGCTAAAGCATAATTACTTTCATCAGAGGAACACATTAGCTCTCTAAATCGCGCATTGCCATTGTATACTACTTTAGAATATCCACGCAATTTAACGACTAAAGCATTAACAGACGGTAAATTATATGCATCTCGCATTCTAACAATAGCACTTCCAATCCCAAACATTTCAGCGGCATTTCCTGAAGTAGATGCTTCAGCATAAATCATGGCTGCCAATAGTTTTTCTTCATCAGCATTTGCAGGTAGTCCAACGCATGAAAAATCAGGCCTTGTACAAGTATTTTGATCAGTTGATAACGTCCAAGTAGGATCAGGACAAGTTTTAAATGTATTGCAAGCACTCCACGGATTAAAATATGAAATTGATCCATCAGCACAATACCAGGTATCTGTTCCGATAATCATGGTATTCCATGTAGGGGAATAACATGCTTCATTAGCGCTTTTTGATGGAACTATCCCCCAATTAAGCCCAGCAATAGATAAGCATGTCTCTTTATAAGTAGGTCCAATATGCGCACCGTCATAATTAATTAAATATATTTGCTCCGTTTTAAAGTTAGTAGCTGAAATAGAGGAGATTGTATCTGAATGAACATTAACCGCTATGAAAATAAGATGAAGTCCTGATAGATATTGTATTGATTTTCTCACCCTAAGTCCCTGTTTTTATTATTGAGACATAAAAGTATAGATATAGGTTATGGAATATCAAATTTATTGATTTTAATTATGACAATTAAGTAATCATCAAATATCTCGATGAGGTATGCACTATTGATAAGATATCTTTTATTGAAAAACAACCGTTTTTTGAGGCTGTAAAATCATTTGTCAGCTACCACTGAAATACATTTCTTGCAAGGTCAGTACCAAGGGTCGTCCTGTTCATTATAATCACCTCTATTTTAAATACCTCAACAAGACATTAGTATTGCCTCGATAGGAGAGGAGCCCATTTCATTACATTAGGCCTGCTAGGGTGTTAAGTCCATCGGAATGATAGCAAAACTTAGGAAAGTCAAGGTGGCAAGGGTGTCAAAAGAGCCACCTGAATACACGGTGCTTCCGCTGACAGTCAGCTCCCGTACAGTGCCGTTGGCATTGGGGTTCCAGGCGGTTGGCAAACCACTACTGACATCGATGGTGGCAATGTAATTACGCGTTTGTCCACCAATTAAGCTAAAGCCTCCTCCCGCATACATAGTGCTGTCGCTGGCAGCAAGGGCAAATACCGTGTTGTTGGCGTTGGGGTTCCAGGCGGTTGGCGAACCGCTACTGGCATTAATGGCTGCAATACGATTACGCGTTTGTCCGCCAATGGAGGTAAAGCTGCCTCCGGCATACACGGTGCTGCCGTTGACAAACAGCACCCTTACAGTATTGTTGGCATTGGGGTCCCAAGCCGAGTGACGTGGTCTAATAGATCTGTACACCCCAGTTAAGAGATAATGAACTTAACTGGAGAGAGTAATGACGATACGAAAGAAATATCCAAAAGAATTTAAACTTGATGTCATTAGCTTGGTATTAGAACAAGGTTATGGGGTCACCGAAGCAGCGAATAATTTAGGTATCGCCCAGGCGCTATTAAGCCGTTGGATAAAAGAACATAAAGAGCAAGATAGCCAAGCATTTCGAGGAAATGGCAAGTTAACCGCAGAGCAATTAGAAATACGCCGCCTGCAAGAAGAGAATAAACGGCTTAAAATGGAAAAGGAAATCTTAAAAAAGGCGGCGCTCTTCTTTGCTCAAGAAACGAAATAAAATATTCGTTTGTCGCCCAACATAAGAAGAGCTGGACAGTTGGCGTAATGTGTCAACTACTGGGCATTACACGACAGGGGTATTACAGTTATCAGCAACGCCAAAGAACTAAGCCAGATGATCCTGAGCATCGGGAAATTATTGAGTGGGTAAAGAAAATAGCTGAAGCCAGCCAGTATTGTTATGGAAGCCGCAGGATGAAGAATGCTTTAAATGCATTAGGCTATCTAGTAGGTCGAAGACGAACTCAAAGCTTAATGAAAGAGGCTCAAGTTTTTGTTCGCTATCGAAAGAAATACAAGGTAACAACAAATAGCAATCATAAACAGCCGGTTTATGAAAACGTTTTAAATAGACAATTTGATGTTAAAAAGGCAAATAAAGCTTATGTATCCGATATCATTTATGTCTGGACTCAAGAAGGATGGCTCTATTTAGAAGTTGTTATGGATTTATTTTCAAGAAAAATAGTGGGTTGGAGTATGGGTTAATGAAAGCGACTATAGTCTGTGATGCTCTGAATATGGCTATTTGGCAGCGGAAACCATCATCAGGTCTCATTGTTCATTCAGACAGGGGAACTCAATATCCAAGTTACCAATACCGCAGCTTATTAATGAGTAAAGGTTATATTGGTAGTATGAGTAAAAAGGGGATTGCTGGGATAATAGTGTTATTGAAAGCTTCTTTGGAAGTTTAAAACAAGAACGAGTTCAATGGCGAAACTATCAAACTCGATGGGAAGCTCAACAGGACATTTTGAATTACATCACCATGTTCTATAACAGCCACAGATTGCACTCTTATTTAGGATATTTAAGCCCAAATCAATTTGAAAAACAGAACAATCTTTTAATGAAAGTTGCTTAACTGGGGTGTAACATTGTGGTTGACCACCTCATCCAATAAATGGATTATTTTATAAAGACTTTTATTAAAAAATTATGTGATTAAGGATGTATAATTATGAGCCAAAGAGTTCTTGTATTTTTTTTGTCGTTTGCTTTTGTTTCATTTGATTCTTTTGCTGGGTTAAATTCCAGTCATCAAGATATGGCACAAAGTTTTATAGAGATGTCTGGAACTTTAGATGAATTACAACAATTAGAAAAAGAGGATGAAAGAAGGGAATCTTCAGGATGCGCTGAGCTATTGTTAACCGCCTCTACAAAATTAAAAAAAGCTGCAAATTCGTTAAGTAACGATGATATAGAAACAGCGTACTACAACGATTTATTGTGGATAGATATGGATTTTAACCACTACTATGGGTCCTGGGGATGCCATTACGCGAATAGAGTCTATCCCATCTGGAGTAGGGTTGATGATATTTTGTATGCGTTAAGGGACGAGATAGAATAAGCTTGATCGAGTAGGCCGACAGAAGAATCTTTGCTTACTTGATGATTGTTAATTGCTAAATAACACGCATTCATATGCATTAAGTATGGCTAATAGGGGTCGTGTGGAATAACCACCAAAAGTGTTAATTCTGAACTAATCCTCCTCCCCAAAATAGCTTTGAAGTACACTCTATTGATAGAGAACTGGAGTCGATAAAATGATATATTCTTTTATATAAGTGGTAATATGTGATAAATGGTTTGCTAAATGCATTTTAAATTTGAGCAATAGAAGAGATTGGCGAGAGATGCAGATGAGTAAAAGTAGTTCTATATTTTTAACTATTGTATTTCAGTTGTGTATAGCATTGATTGTTTTTATTGGCTTTTTATTAGACCCATTAGTTGGATTGATAGCTGTGTTGATATATTTTGTGTTATTTGGTTCCTTATTGACTTTTTATTTTCTCTTAACCATTTTTAAGACTTAACGCTATTTTCCCGTGTGGTTTAGTTTTTTAACCCCATTCTTTTAGAATGGGGTTGGGAGAATAAAATATATTTTTACTGAATTGATTCAATCTTTTGAGCAAGCTCTATAACCTTTTGTTTAGTCTCTTGTGAGAAAGAGGTGTTTGCGCAAGATAGTTCACGGCTAAATGTATTATCATACCATGTAACTTTATATAAATACCCGGTCTCTTTAGTACCTTGTACCAATACCACGGATGGTTTGTTATTAATCTCATAACTCACTAGTTCTTTGATTATTTCAACCCCACCATGAGCTATCTTCATATTGTGTTCTTTAAACTCGCAAGTGCCTATATCTTTTTTGACAAAAAATTGTACTGCTCCATCCCACCCGTCACCATCGTCTCCATATTTTGTCTGTTTATATGCTCCATATGGCGCTATCCCAATATATTCATCCATCTCAGCGCTTGGGACACCGATAAATGTATAGGCCATTGTCAATTCAGGTATAGAGTGACGCAAATGTGTACTATGTTGAGAGTTCGTGTTTTTATATTTTTTGTACTGGTATTTTACTGTTTCAGGGAGTTCAAGTAATTCCTTTGCTCTTGGTGATTGCGAATTTACAAAACCTTTTTTTTCCTGCTCTTGGTGCATGGACAAATATTGATGTATTTTAGATGCATAATGCGCATCTTTTGTTTCTTTAAGCAAAGAATTGGCTTCAACAATCTTTACTTCTCCATCTAATAGTTGAATGCCTAACTTTGCTAAATAGGCTTTATTTTGTTGTCTAATGCCTTCTTGAGAAGTTGAAGATGCTGATAATATGCCACTCAAAGCAAATAACACAGTTGTCAGTAGAAATTGATTTTTTTGTTTATACATTTATAACTCCCTTCCTTATTAATGATCCCACCAGCCATCATAAATACTGCAGTCGTCCACATAAGTAGATTCAAATGGAAAACTTCCACCTGCATAGTCGGATAAGAAATGATGCCCAGATACTGACCAGTTTTTGAAACCAAGTGGAGCTTCATTCCAATGCACTGCTGCTTGCCGCCAGGTTACAGCATACCCTGTATCAATGTGGTGTGCAGTTTTAGTTATATTTTCATTGTGAATACTTACCACTCGCCAGTCATAAGCATGTCCTAACCACCAAGTTATAGATTCATTGTTAATACAATTTGCACGGCTGTGGGCGGTTGTTGCCCATACACCAGCAAAGGTAACTGAAGTAATAAGCATCCCTGACAAAGCCAGAGCAAATCTTTGTTTCATTTCCATATATAGCCTCATTAATTTACATAACATGTTGAAAATTACATCATATATTTTCCAAGATTGACTTGACCATTTCCTTCTCTTTGTTTTGTTTTCGAATTTACGATTTGCAATTCGCTTCCATTACGTAATGATCTAACTCCATGTATTTGATAAAAAGCTTATTAAATCAAAACAATGCAAAACGAAACTTAAACGAGCAGATTATCTAAGTTTCTTATCATCAATGCTCGTAATGTTATCCAATAACTGCTCCTAGATATTTTGTATAAACCTGTAATTTCTCAATTGGAAAAAGGGTAGAGCGCCAGAATATTTTCCAGAGCATTTCGGGATTTATAGGCCCAAGGACTTTGAGAGTTCAAAATAATACGGTGCCGTGGTGCTTCTATGAAAATCCTTAGGATTGGCTTTAATTCCTTGAGGCGTATATTTATGCCGAACTTCCTTTAAGTATTCAATAATTTCTTGCTTTGATTCTGGTTCAAGGAAGTCTTTGTCTGCACCTTGAAAAGCAATAGATAATGGACCAAATAAATAACTATCCAAATCAGAGTCATCGGCACTCTTTAATTCATCGACCAATGATTTCATATAAATTTTTTGCAGTTCCTTTGATTTAAATGTTAATGTGTATTTCAACATCACTGAAGAATAATGATTAACGCCAGATAGTTTTTCATTAATCTTTTCCAAGTTATTCATAATTTCATCAGCAGTATGGGTATCGATATAGCCTCTAAGTCCAGTGTCTATAATATGTTGTGTCTGTGATTTATTATCTTCTAATATCTTCGAAAAAAAATCTTTAAGCATAGGCTGCTCATTATGAATATAAGATTTATCATTGTGATGTTGCTGGTTGTAAAGCATTAAGTTTTCTATAATCTTGCTTTTGACTTTCACTCGCTCCGTATCATAATAAATCGCTAATAATTTTTTTACTAAATCTGGCTCTGCTGAACGAGAGACAAGTTTATCAATCATGATCCCTCGCTTCACATCATTGAGCTCTGGATTTGCAGCTAATTGGAGTTGTACTGTGGATGGGGATGTTACATAGTTTGTCGGTGGAGCATCCATAATCATTTGAAATTCCTCATACGACATTGTATTAAGTTCTTGTGCCGATACTGCTTCTAGCGTTCTGTTACCTATTTCATTTGATAGGGTAGAGTTATTTGCTTTTACCCTCTCATCATTGAAAAAAGGGAAGTAATTAAACAGGTTTCGAGGCAACCATACCCGGCCTGGCATTGTATCATACCCTTGGCTAAAGTATGCCCACCAAACAAATGTATCACATCGCCACCTTCCGCATTTAAGGATTTGGCCCGTTGTTGGAATTCCTTCCCCAATTTGATAGTCGGTATTTTTGGTATAAACGGGACACCACCAACGTTGGTGATTAGCTTCAACTAGGACGTTATAACCTAATACACCTCTGTCTGCGACTCCATACTTGCTTCCCCAATAAGGAGAGCGAGCCTTAAAATTACTTATGGTATTGATTTGCCCAACGACTGGCTCATCAAGAACCTCTATGACTTGCGTTGCATTTTGGTTCATGCCCGAGGGATTAGTCATAAAAGCCGTTGCAATAGCAACATGGCCTAACCATCCAAGTCCTGGAATGTTTAAATCTCTTGCTAAAAGTTCAGCTGGCCAGATTTTTTTTGCAAAAACAGGGGGGCTGCTAAGCGCTGCAGCAGCAGTGAGACTAATGCTTAGTACAATTAAACTTTTCTTTTTTATCATCTTAATTCCTTTTCTAGATTCATTTTTTACTATTAGAGGTTTTTACTAAATAAAAACTTTCTATCTCTTTTTGGATAGGTATTGAAAATGAAAACCTAATATTAATGTTTAGAATTGCATCTGTTCTTCCTTATATGATATGAAAAATGATACACTCTGGAGTGTAGAATGTGATTATTACACTCTAGAGTGTAATAATCAATAGAAAAAATTATAATTGTTTACATGTGCTTTTTTTGCTGATCTAATAGTTAAAAATCTTTAATTTTAAAAGAGTAAACCTATGAATTATATTGGAGTGAATTTAAAAAAACTTCTTGATAAAGAAAATATTAGTGAAAATGAACTGTCGAAGAGAATCGGAATACCACAACAGATGATTAATAGAATTACTACAGGGATAAATCAAAATCCAAAACTATCCACTATTGCCCCAATTGCTAATTACTTTAAAATTCCACTACAAGAATTAATTTATAGTTCTGATTTAAAGGAGAGCCCATCTACTAATAACGAGATCAAAATACCTTATGTTGATTTTAATATCATAGAAGAACATGGTATTTTTCATGCGATTTCACATACTCAAGAATTTATTACAGCCAATTTGGATAAAACCAAGACATATTTTGCTACTCGAATGCATGATGAATCTATGGAGCCAAAATTTTCAAAAGATACAATTCTTATTTTCGAACAAGAAAGGGAGCCATTAAATGGGGATTTTTGCTTGTTAAAGGATGAGAAGGATCAATATATATTTCGACAAATTATGATTAACTCAACAAGCAAGAAATTTATAAAGTGTCTAAACCCCACTTATGATGCATATACAGTAATGCCTTTGCCAATCAATATTTTCGTGCTCGCTACGTTGTTGGAATCAAGAACGTCATTCTCTAGCCCTTAACTAAAAATGGATTTAAAGAGGGGTTTTCTGTAACCTCTTTTTCATTTTTTTTCAAAATATAGGCAATAAATGTTGCTGGCCATACAGCTATAAATCCATAACCGATTTTGAATAAAAAAGCATTGGTCATGACTTCTAAGATATTAGTTGTAGGTATCATTCCAATAAATGTAATTAGTCCAGCTACAAATGTAGCTATGCCTTCGCTGATTGATGACGCTAAAAGGCTGCGTGCCCAGAAATATCTACCCTTTAATTTATATTTCCATTTGGTTAATAAATAAACGTTTAAGAATGCGCTTAATAAATAGCCTATGACACCTGCATTTGTAAATCTTAAAACATGGCCTAATACTTTATTAAATTCATAGTGTAAGTTCCAATAATCAGGAGATGGAAAACTATTAATAATTGTGATGAGTAGTGCAAAAATATAACCAGTCACTATTGATTCCCATATTAGTTTTTTTGCATAAGTTGGACCATATAATTCTGCATAAATGTTACTAAGAAAGAATGTAAATGTGTAAATAAGTGTCGAACCTGGTTCAGTAACTCCCCAAATGTCTACCAATTTATAAGCCATGATTGTTGCGGCCATCAAAAAAGCCACATATATCATGGAAAGTAATCGCATAAATTTAAAGTTATCTTGCTTTCTATTGAGGTTTTCAATAAAACTCATCATGCATCCATCGATTTTATATCAAAAAAAGTTTGTTCTTGTACGGCAGTAGAAACTACTACTATCATATCTTTTTTACTTAAATTTATAAGAAGGTCATAATCTTGGTAAAGTTTTTTTGCCTCTAAATCGAATGATTCATTAGTATTCATATTTTTTATTCTAAATACAGTGAAACCGTTATTAATGAATTGCTTTTCTATTACTAAGGAATAAAGTTCTCGATTAATATATTTTTGAAAGGATAAGTAGGTGATTGCTCTGACATCACATGGGGAAAATTCAGATAATAATTCATCGTCATCAACTATCTCTTCTGGATCAAATTTCAAAATTTGCTTCTTAATGCCGAGCACTAAAACATCTAATACTATTTTATTGGTTTCTGTTTTTACGTCAATTAAGCTATATTTATAGCCGCCTTTTTCCAATTTATATTTCTTATATATATGTTTTAACTTTTTTACACATAAACTAACACTTTGAGACAACGTTCCTGTCATAAGATTAATATTCCTCAAATATTTGTTGTATTCTATCAATATCTGTAGTGAGTGTTAATGTTAGAGCCAAGAGGAGACTAGATTTATGAGGGGATAAACCTTTAGAGACAACAAAGCCATATTTATTATCATGAGCTTGGTCGATTCCAGTATATCCGCATCCAGAGCGTGCGCAACGCACTACAGGGATACCTAGTCTAACCGCTTTCTCCAGAGCCAAAGAAATATGCTCAGGTTGATAACCCTTTCCAAATCCGGCACTAATAATACCGGAAATTCCTGAGGCTATTGAAGCCTGAATTAATGAGTCATCCATACCTATATGACCATAAATAATTGAAACATTGGGTAGATGATTTTCTTCTGGCAAATCAAAATAGCTTTGGTAGGTATGCCTATAAATGGGCATAGACTTCAATATAAATTGTCCACCAATCATATGGCCAATAATACCGTTTCCTTCTACCGAGAAATTATTAGTTAACCCAGGGGTGCTCTTTACAGCATCCCTGGCAGTCACCACGTAATCGTTAAACGTTACTAAAACACCTAACTTTTGAGCATGCTCAGAACTTGCAATATGGATAGCATTAAATAAGTTTCTGTTTCCATCAAACATCAAACTATTTTGGGGGAAATGAGCGCCTGTAAATACAATTGGCTTTGAAGATTTCACTACTAAACCTATAAAATAAGCAACATCTTCTAGTGCATTAGTGCCAATAGTAATTACAATCCCATTGTACTTGTGTAGCGACAATTATTTTTGCGTTTAGAGGACAGCAATAAATTAAGCTAAAATAAGCCTTTCTGCAGGAACAGAAGTGTACATCATTTAAACTAAAATTGTCTCTACTTTTAGTTATTAATTTATTAGTGATGGGGGTAATAACTGGGGATTTTCGGGATTTAATTTTATAGGACCTAAGGCCAACTCTTTCCTGATCTATAGGGAAGAGTTGGCCTTAGGTTGACAAGCCTTCACAGAAGGCGCGTCAGTCGACGTTGATTGCCTCTACTTTATTCCTCTTGGCGCACTCACTACGGTAACTGGATGTATTGAGTTCAAGGATCACTGCATGATGCACAAGCCTATCAATGGCTGCATTCGTAGTCATTTCATCTTTAAAGATGGAATTCCATTTTGAGAAGGGCAAATTACTGGTGATCAATAAACTGCGCATTTCATAACGGGCAGCCATCAAGGTAAATAACACATCGGTTTCATGGCGCTCAAAAGGGACATAAGAGATATCATCAATAATGAGTAATTCAAATCGGTCTAATTTTTTGATGAACTGCTCTAACTTCAATACCTGCTTCGCTTGCAGCAGTTGCTGGACAAGACTCGCTGCAGTGTAAAAACAA
>DAIAOV010000007.1 GCA_027437055.1 Legionella sp.
TAAATCACAGGTGATATATGATAAAAAAATTAACTGTTGCCTCATTATCTTTATCGTTTTTATTAGTTGGTTGTACCTCAATGAATAATGAAGGCGTTGGTACCATCAGTGGTGGGGTAATTGGTGGATTACTCGGGAGTCAATTTGGTGGGGGTTCTGGTAAAGTGATGGCTGCAGCAGGCGGTGCACTTTTAGGAGCTTATTTAGGCGGCCAAATTGGTAAAACCATGGATAGATTAGATAGACTAGAAATGCAACGTGCTTTAGAAACTGCACCAACCGGTAAAGCAGTTGTTTGGTCAAATCCTGACACAGGATATCGATATACAGTATTGCCCACTCGAACTTATTATCATGCGCAACAACCTTGTCGTGAGTACATAACAAAAGCCTTAATAGGCGGAAAAACTCAGCAAATTTATGGAAAAGCATGTCGTCAAGCTGATGGATCTTGGCGTGTAGTGAGTTAATAAACTTATATTTCAAGTAAGTCGGGCTCCTTGGCCCGACAAATCCTTTTATTTTGCATTAAATCCCATATATTCTACCTAAGAAGCTATTGCAGCTGATTTTTCATGGACCGATATCCATTTATAGTAGTTATTTGTGCTATATTTATACAGCGGTGTATATAATTTCAATTGTTTTCATGGAGAAAGAAATGGCAAACCTAATTCATAATATTCTCCCTAGACCACCTCGAAAGATTGTTTTTATTAAACCCGAAGATACTGTAAAAAAATGTATCGATCTAATGGCGGAATATAATATTGGTGCCTTAGTTGTTCGTGATGATGACGATAAGTTAATTGGAATAGTAAGCGAACGAGATATAGTATTTTCATGTTTGCATAGAGGTATGGATGTTAATACAACAAAGGCTTCAGAAGTAGTGTACTCCGATGTAACCATACTCAGTCCACATGATATGGTGGAAGCAGCAATGCAGGCTATGACGGATACAAGAAGAAGACATATATTAATTTATGAAGGAGATGAACTTATCGCCATTTTATCTATAGGTGACGTACTTTTTCATCTTCTAGAGGATAAAGCTAGAGAGATAGAGCATTTAGCAAATTATATTACTAGATAGTCAATCATTGCACGTGTAGCCTGGTTGCTTGCACCTGTCTCTTGATTACATCTTTGCCTACGCTCCGCGGCATGTCCAAGGGGCAGTGGAGTAGATTTGGACTGGGTTTTCATAGATGTGTATAAGATTCAGTTGCAAGAAACCAGACTACAATTGAGTTATACAGGATTAACACTTAAGCTGATGTCAAAATATCAACTCGTTGAAAAATATAAAATTTCATAAAATGAAAGCACAATGTTATAGTATTACTTTTCATACAAGTGAATGTACTTATGCGGTTTGCATTTAGATATTTCGTGATTATATTCCTATTCAGTACCAGTTTATGGGCAAATAGTCCATCTTCTTTATGGTATGAAAAAACCACCGACAATAAAATTATTCTTAACGTGGAGTTATTTTTATCTTCTACTTGCCCTCATTGCCATAAAGCAGATGCCTTTTTTAAGGAGATAGAAACTACAACTCCATGGTTGCACGTGAATCGTTATATTATTGATAAGGACAAGAATGCTTTAGTACGCTTCAATCAATTATTAAACGATCAGCAAATGAGTGATTTTGCAGTTCCATCGATATTTTTTTGTAATTCGAGGTGGGTGGGATTTGCATCTGCTGAAACAACAGGAAAAGATCTTCTTCATGCATTGAATTATTGTAGGCAACAAATTGAGCAAAAAGGAGAGCTTGCTTCTGCCAGCTTCAATGTCTTACGTCGCTGGGCTAATGCTAATTTATTTGATTCAGGAATGACGGAGCATCCTACTGCTAGTAAGTATCTGACTGTTGTTGCTCTCATCGACGCGTTTAATCCTTGCGCCTTGTTTTCTATAGGCGGTTTTTTTGCTCTTCTTTTTATACAAGATAGTCGTAAGAGACAGATAATTTCCGGTGTTTTATTTATTCTAGCTATAGGATTAGTCCATCTCACTCAACAGATATTTACTAGTACTTTTTATGAATGGCTTCCATTGCTTAGATGGCCTACAGCAATCATAGGTTTATTTGTCTTTTATCTGGTTGGTCAATATTATAGAAAAAAAACAACATCGAATTTATTTTATTTATTAGCGCTTCTATTAGGTTTTGTGACCCAGGCGTACCAACAAACTTGTTTGATGAATTGGTCTTATATATTCCAACAATGGTTATTTAACCAACACATTTCTAACACCAAAGTGGGACTGTATCAATTTGCCTATCAACTGATATATGTAACCCCATTAATAATTGCGCTCATCTTGTACGTTAGTCTTATAAAAATGAAACGCATGGCCAATTTGGAAAAACGATTACAGTCTATTGGATTATTGTATCTTATGGCGGTTGCATTATTTTTGATAATTTATCCTCCAGTCTTATCTAATTTACTCATGTCTTTATTTGTATTGCTATCTGTGACTATTGCTGGTTTATTTTTAAGTAAATTCAGATCTTCTTAACAAATGCCGAGCAACCAATAGCGGTCTCTTGATCACATTTCTCCCTGCGCCTCGCGACTTGTCCACGAGATCCTGTCTTTTTATGTAGATCTCTTGGATCCCGTGGACAAGCCGCGGGAGGTCTGAGTAGAGCTGGACTGGGTTTTCAGAGATGTGTAGAAGATACAGTTGTAAACAACTGGGCTACACATAGCATAATTTGCAAATAAGTCCTTAGTTGATGTAGAGTAAAAGGAAGATTTTTTGAGCATTTTTGGGTTTATGACATACACTTGAACGTAGGGGTGAAAATCATTTATTGTTTATGGAGAGCTCTAAAATGGATTCAGAGTCAGAATATAAACATTTATTTCCTATTGCCATAGAAGTAGAACGAGGCAAAGAATACATTTGGTGTGGTTGTGGGGGAAGTAAGACCCCTCCATTTTGCGACAAAGACGATTGTGGCGCCAATTGTGTTTCTTATATAGCGGATCTTAATGAGGAACTCTATTTTTGTAATTGCAAACATACAAAAAACCCTCCATTTTGTGATGGAACGCATTCAAAATTATTACTTGAAATTGTAAAAAGTAGAAAAGATCAGATAAATCATGAAAAGGACTTCTTAAATGATAGATCAAGAATTAAAGAAAAAGATCGTTAACACTATCAGTCAATATGAACTTAAGTGCGATAAGATGCAATTACAGATTAATGCATTTAAGAATATTATCAATCAATTGATCATTAATTCGTCTGGAGTCAATTATGAAATGGATGATCATTTAACTCAATTACGCAATCAATTAGATGCTGAATTTGATTCTGAAGCATTAGAGCAAAAAGTTTTTTATTTGGCACAAATGCCTGCACAACAACAAAAGAAAAGAATAGAAAATAATAAAATCATTACTAAGCTTATTAGAGAAGGAACAGATTCTATTAGCCGCCTGGCTAAAAAATCCCATGATAAAAGGGCAATAAGTAAATTACAGAAAATGCTGGATACAGAAATTGAAAGTCAGGCTATTTTAGTTCACTTTAACGAAGTATTAACACAATGCATTTCTTCTGTAATAAAAGATTTAGAAGAGTCAGCACAGATTTTGAAACTGAGTGGCGCCAAAGAAAGTGATGTGATTGAAGTCGGCATCAAGGTCAATGAAAGTTTACAACAATTGCTCAATCATTTAGCTATTCCCAATGATTTAGATGTAAAAAGAGAAAAAATTAAAACCAGTTTGGAGCAAAAGCTGACTAGTGAGGGATTAAGTAAGATCATCGATGGATTAACTGAGCTTGTTGTGGATGCGTTTAATGTAGAACAGAACCGCTTTAAAGGTTTTTTACAGCAATTAACGAATCAATTACATGATTTTAATATTTACTTAAAGACTACTTCGGATGTACATCAACAAGCGTTTAGTGACAGTCGTCGGTTAGAACATGGAATACAGGATGATATCGATCAAATTAAGAATCACTTTGATAATTCAAAAAGCATAGAAGAATTGTCTATTAAAGTGAAACAAAACCTTGAAATGATAGGCGACCGAATCAAAGAGTACCGTAAGAATGAGAAAAAACGAGAAATGAAATATCAGAAACAAGTCTCAGAGTTACAAGAAAAATTATCTGAATCAGAACAAAATGCTGAAGAAATTAAGAATATTCTTTCATTTCAGAAATATAGAATTAATCATGACAGTTTAACAGGATTACCAAATCGTGATTCTTATGATGAGCATATTACAGACTCATTCCAACGTTGGAAGAGAAGCTCTAAGGATCTATCCCTTGCCGTAGGAGATCTAGATCGTTTTAAACACATTAACGATAACTTCGGTCATTTAGCTGGAGATAAGGTGCTGAAAAAGGTTGCTACAATTTTCAAATCATCTATTCGTAGTTCGGATTTTATTGCTCGGGTAGGCGGTGAAGAGTTTGTTTTTATATTTGAGCAAACTTCCTGTAAGGCAGCACAAATTATACTTGAGAAGTTACGTAAACTCATTGACGAGTGTCAGTTTATGTATAGAGATAAAAAAGTTGATGTGACCATATCTTTTGGCCTAACCACCGTGAAACAAGGTGATGATATTGAGTCTTTATTCATGCGCGCAGATGATGCCCTATATAAAGCCAAAAACACAGGGCGTAATCGCATTGAAGTCTTATAAATACAATAAAGGAGGATAGCTCTATAAATTCAACTTGATCTTATGACTCTGATTTGGGATCATCATTATTCTTTGTTTTTCAGGTGTTACCATGAGTAAACTCATTGATATTCCCGTCGTTGTAGAGAGTGGCCAGAAATATAAAACATCACAAGGAATAACTGCGATTAAGGATGGGGTAAAATCAACCGATCAAGCTCATGAGCGCTTACCTAAACCTAAATGGTTGCGTATAGTAAATCATACTTCTCCTGCATATAGTCAAGTCAAAGAGCAAGTCAGAAAACATCGGTTAGCTACGGTATGTGAAGAGGCAAAATGTCCTAACATCGCTGAGTGCTGGTCACATGGTACAGCAACAATTATGTTAATGGGGGCTGTATGTACTCGCGCTTGCCGTTTTTGTTCGGTAGATACAGGAAATCCACACGGATGGCTTGATACAGAGGAACCAGAGAATACAGCGAATACTGTTGCCTTAATGAACTTGGATTATGTGGTTTTAACTTCGGTTAATAGAGATGATTTACCCGATGGAGGAGCCAATCATTATGCCCAAACAATACGAGCCATAAAGAAACGCTCCCCGCAAACTAAAATTGAGGCTTTGACCCCTGATTTTCAAGGAGTAGAGCGAGATGTGGCCGTTCTATTAGACAGCGGAGTAGATGTATTTGCGCAGAATGTCGAAACAGTCGAACGTCTAACTCATCCCGTTAGAGATAATAGAGCAGGTTATCATCAAACATTAAAGGTTCTTGCTTTTGCGAAACAATACAGACCTGATGTGTTAACAAAAACGAGTTTAATGTTAGGTCTAGGAGAAACAGATGAAGAAATTATCCAAACCATGGATGATTTACGTGCTCATCAAGTAGATATACTTACATTAGGCCAATATCTACAACCTACAAAAAATCATTTACCCATTGCACGTTATGTAAGCCCAGAAACCTTTGCTGAATTAAGACAAATAGGTTTGCAAAAGGGCTTTTTTGAAGTAGCCTCAGGACCTTTAGTACGCTCCAGTTATAGGGCGGATCGTGTGTTCAAACGTGATAATCTTGGCTTGGATGCATCGGAATAACGGTTACAATGTACCTCATAGCCATTAGGCTAAGCAATAAATAAACACTCCTTTGACAGGACCCCGACGCCTGGATCTATAAGAGGAAGTGCGTTTAGGAAGGCCAGAATTCGAAAAACCTTTCTTTTTAAACGGGCTCTTGAATGCAACTCCGTGTCTCAGGGTCTTGTCAGGGCATTACTCTTTTTCGTGCTCATAAATTCCGCGCGAAAAAGAGCAAGACCCTGCCACCCTTCGTGTTAGATCGATCCCTAATTCAATCCGATTTACATTAACTCTATACCCTTTCTCTTCATCACCCTTTGTAAATAAAAAGCCATAACATACATCAACGCACCTATTACAAATGCACATATTCCCATAATCAGATAATAGTTTTGGTAATAGAGCAGACTTTCTATGGGGGATTTTATGTTCTCCGGTATAGCGACCCATCCAGCCACTCTACCGGAAATAGCATTAGCCATTGAGCTTGCTATGTACCAAACACCCATGGCAAAAGCAATTTGCTGACTATCGCAATAAAGACCTATCATACTCAATCCTATAGCGCTGACCCATAACTCGGCAATGGTAATTAAGATGTAAGTTAAAGCGATATAGTTACCATTCACTATTCCATCGGTAGCTTGCCAAGCAGCGAACGCCATCACTAAAAGAGATATGCCTGCAAGCATAGTGCCTGAGGCAAATTGGTAAGGGATAGTGAATTGACGAAAGATACGATAAAACCGTGGGAGTTGACTGCCTATTAATAAAATTAATAGAGGGTTTAACATCTGATACTGAGCGGGAGATACAGTTAAACCAAATAAATTGTGATTTGAGTTGTTTTGTGCAAATAAAATCACAGTACTACTCATTTGATTATAAATAATAAAGAAGACTACAGCTTCCATAATCAATAAAATAGCAATCATTTGTTTACTACGGGTTTCTCCTTTGAGTTTCAATGTTTTTATTAAAAACCAAAATATACTTAAAGCACATCCTGAGCTAATGAGAGTGCTTGCTATATAGACATGGGAATAGGCAAATAGGGTGAGCGCGTAAATGACGGCAATATAAGCAACTAATTTTAGTATACCCTGTTTGTCAAACCGACACACATCCTTACCCCAAATAACGGAATCATAAAGAGAATAACGTTTAGCAAAGTTTAATGCAGCAATAGATTTACCAGCAAAAGTTAAGGTGAGTATTGAAAGTGGGCCATAATGACTTTCTAACAAAGCCGGAGCGATGAGCGTTGCCAAAAGAGCACCAACATTAATTGCCATATAATAATAGGTCATTGCTGATTTGGCTTTAATCGCATCATCAGCATAAATGTGGGACACCATGCTTGAGGCAGTACCCATTAATAAAGAGTTGGTCGCTGGAACAAAGGCATAAGCTGCAATAAATAATTGGTCGCCTACAGAAGTAATGGTGTAGCCGCTAAGCATGACCAGCAAATAAGCACAGGCTAACAAAATACTTCCTAGTAATATCGAGCGGCGGACACCTATGACATTATCTGCCATATAACCACCCAGAATAGGCATTAAATAACCTGTCGCCTGGGTTACCCCTATAAAAGCATAAGCTTTGACTTGATTATAACCTAAACCATGAGTGAGCAATGGACGAGTTAAAAATAGAACTAATACCGTGTTAAGTGCGTATACGGCAAATTGGCTCCAAAATGTAATGAATATAATATTACTAGTCTGCTTTTCCCTAATCCCTAATTCAGGAAATATATTTTTCAGTGCACATGAAATCAATTTCACTCCCTATTCAAGAATCCTTCCTGACGATTAATTGCGCCAACTTACTCGGGTGTTCGGAATTGAGCACATACAGTTAGAGTATCACTTCTTGGCAAGAACTACATCTATGATATGGGTATCATGATAAGGGAAGGTGAAAATTTTATTAAACAAACGTTTAAGTCGTTCAAGTAAAAAATATTTAGGGAGCATTCTTATAGATAAAGTATTAAGGAACCAGGTTCCTTCGATTCCAAAGAGCGCTAGTTCATCAATGTTATTTAGAGTAATAGGAATAACCAAACGTTTGTGCTCTATAACCTCAAATTGGTGCTGTTTAAACGCTAACATTAACTCATCAAGGTTAGCCGCAACAGTAGTATTTTTTACTATAGATTTATAATAGTGTCCGACAACGCTGCTTAATATTGAGTCTTGGGCAACAAATTCAGCTAATTGTTGCTGAGCAACGGGGAATGAGTCATAGGTCGTAGTGATCATTGAAAAATGACCATTAGCTCTAGTTAAGAGTTTGGCCTCATCAAATAAAACATTGATGGGAATATAGGCATTAATAAAATGAGCAAGAACTAAATCTTGGCTATGCGGCGGTAAATAACGATTCGCCTCGGCAGCGCTACCTTCTATGGTTCTTAAGGGTAGGGCTTCACTTGCACGTTTTAACATCTCAGAGGATACATCAATACCGGTAAATTCCGCATTGGGCATCATATGATGAAGTTTTTGCAAAAAAGCACCATCGCCAACACCCAGATCAAGGACTTTATAATGAGGTTTTATACCCAAATAAAATTTCTTCATCTGTTCAATAGCAACAAAATGACTTTCGCTAATCGCGCCAAAGCGATTAGCCGTAGCATAGTTTTCAGCAATTTGGTTATACATGGCCTTCAAGGACATGCAAAAATTCCTAATTTTATTCAATTTTTCAAGTATATCCCTAAATAGGTAAGATTTGCGACTGATGTTTTAAGGAAAATTAAATTAAAACGCTGAAGTTGGGTGATAAAAAAACAAATAGACCATTTGTTTTTACTTTTGTTGCTTTTATGAAGTCGATTAATTGACCACCCTATGCCACGTTTTAGTTGCTTGAGTCAGATGATGCAATCTAGCCGCTTTGTTCAGGTAAAAAAAGAACGTGAGTATTAATAAATTGCGTGTAAAATTTCAGGAGATCCCGCGACGCACTGAGTGATCCTTTTATTTTTGTTCCGCGCCAAACCCAGCAAGGAGGTTTCGTGAGTGCTGTAAAAATGAGAGGATCATTCAGCGCGTCGCAAGCTCCTCGGGATGACGGAAAACAGCTTAAGTCAATGGTCGTAGTGCTGAATGTCCTTATCTTCGAAAAGGACAAATGTTTGTGGGATAATGTGTTAAACAACATTAATTGATTTGGATTTAAAAATGGCAAGAATATTAGTTACTGGTGCTACAGGGTTTGTAGGACGAAGCTTAGTTCCTGCTCTTGTTGGTGCCGGACATCAAGTTCGTTGCGCAGTAACTCGAACAGTTGATTGTCTCCAGGCAGAGCAAGTACTGGTTGATAAGTTAGAAAATCAAATGGACTGGAGCGAGGTGCTACACGATATTGATGTGGTAATTCATCTCGCCGCTCGAGTTCATATCATGCAAGAAAAATCTAAATCTGCATTGGATGATTATTGTAAGGTCAATAGTCTCGCCACAAAAAATTTAGCAGAGCAAGCAGCTAAGCTTCAGGTTAAACGATTTATATTTTTGAGTTCTATTAAGGTCAATGGTGAGTTCACTGAGGAAGGGCTGCCTTTTACAGAAGAGAGCATTGCTAAGCCCGAAGATCCTTATGGTCAGAGTAAATTAAATGCAGAGCACTATTTGTATTCTATAAGTCAAAATAGTGATATGCAGGTTGTTATACTAAGGCCGCCGTTGATTTATGGAGCGGGAGTAAAAGCTAATTTCTTAAAAATGTTACAATTAGTCGATAAGCGCTTGCCTTTGCCATTTGGGAAAATCGAAAATAAACGCAGTTTTATTTATATCGATAATTTAATTTCAGCAATTTGTACTGTTATAGATGCTCCTAATGCAGCAAATCAGACTTATTTGGTTGCTGATGATCATTCGTTATCTTTGACTAATTTATTGCAAGTAATCGGTAAGGAAATGAATGTCAAATTAAAATTAATTCCTGTACCTGCCAATTTATTAATGTGGATTTTAAAATTGTTTGGCTTGAATGGCCTAAAAACCAGACTTTTAGGTTCTTTAGAAGTGAGTAATAACAAGATAAAATCACAATTAGGCTGGAATCCTCCTGTCAGCTCCAGTGAGGGCTTAGCTAGGACTGTCAAGTGGTATAAACATGAATCTAATTCTTAGTGTTTTTTTTATTCTAATTTCTGCGGTATTAACTAAATTATTTTGTGTTTTTGCGCAGAATACTAGCTTAATGGATCAACCCAATGAACGCTCATTGCATTTGAAGCCAACCATACGCGGCGGGGGGGTAATTTTTATTGGTTTACCACTTATCGCATTACCCTTTCTTTGTGAGTTAACAAAGACGCCATTTAGTGAGTTTTATGTACTGGTAGTGAGTAGTATTTTGCTTGCTATGGTGAGCTTCTTAGATGACTTATATAATTTAACGGTGAAAGCCAGATTTTGGGTTCAAGTCTTGGTTGCATTATTAGTATCGTTATTTATGAGGCCTGATCAGCTGGATTTTGTTCTTTTTACAGTGACGAATCAATACCTTATTGCCCCATTTTTATTTGTTGCCGTACTTTGGGCAATCAATCATTTTAACTTCATGGACGGTCTGGATGGTTTTTGCGCTTCACAAGCAATGTTCCTATTTGCTGCCTACGCCCTCCTGTTTGGAATATGTAGTGCGGTAGCGTATCAAACTTTTTGTCTGATTTTCATTTGCAGCCTGATAGGATTTTTAATTTTTAACTTTCCTCCTGCAAAATTATTTATGGGAGATGTTGGCAGCGCTACCTTAGGATTAATTATTTTTTGCGTCGCTTTAATAGCTCAACAAAAATATCAAGTGCCCATTTTATTTTGGCTGATGTTGAATTGCTTGTTTTTATTTGATGCAACAATAACTTTGCTTAGAAGAATGATAAAGAAAGAAAAATGGTCTACACCGCATAGAAAGCATGCCTATCAACGTTTGAAACAGTTCGGTTTGAGTGCTCGTACTATTTTATTAGGTCAATTAATTATCAATAGCATATTTTTAGTTTTAGTTTTATTATCGTACCTCAAAATGGAGTACATAGGATGGGCTGTATTATTTCAATTGGGCTTTATGTTTTTGATTTATTATGCAGTTGAAGGGCTTTTTCCTATGTTTCAGGAAGTCAGATCTTAAGATATTAAATCGAGGGCTTTACTCATTGCTCTACCATTAAGTGATGCATTTTCGTCGTCATCGCTAGGCTAGAGATGACATTTAATGGTACTGATGGCTAGAAAAATGGTTAGAGTAAGCTCAATAGTTACGAGCTCAAATGGGAGATAGTAAAAAAATTTTTTTGAATAATTATTTTGTAGTTTAATATAAGAGGGCGCGATTTATAATTTTTTGCTAACAATCATGGATTCATAAAGTCGAATTGTATTTTATTGATTTTATTGATATATTTTTTTTAGAAAAATAATAATAAAGTATTTTCGGGGAAGTGACTTGAGTGTTTATACTCAAAATTTCCTTTGTGGGGCAGTTGTTTTTTGTAAATTAAAAAAAGTAAATCTCCATTTTCTTAATACTCTGTTAATAATCTGCGTGTAAAATATACATTCAAGCAATAAGTTTGAAAATTTTTGTTCATTTTGTGGTTGCTAAGAACACCATGGAAGTTCTATGGAGAAGGAGGCGGCTACTTTGTTAGGGAGATTAAGTCATGTTGATATTGACTCGACGTATAGGTGAAACACTAATCATTGGTGATGACGTTAATATAACTGTATTAGGTGTAAAGGGTAACCAGGTTCGTCTTGGTATTAATGCACCGAAAGATGTATCTGTTCATCGTGAAGAAATTTATTTACGCATACAACAAGAGAAAGAATCGGACGACTCAGAAGAAACAGCAGTATAAATCGAATTTCTCGCAGATCATCCAGTTCCGAGCACCTAATCATGCTCGGGACGAACCAAAACTTCCTATCTTAGAATTTATCTTTTCTCGCACTTCATAAAATAATCGTAAGCCTTCACATAAGAGCGTCAACATCAGGATTTTGAGTTAACAGGTAGATTGGTGCTAAGTATAATGCAGCCCAACAAAATTGCTCAGACGTACTGCACTAAGTATAAGATAAACAGCGTTACAAAAGTCCCGCTTACTTACGTGCGCGGATCGGATAAAAAGTTATATAATCTAGTCTGCAATTAAAAATCCGATCTGTGACTGTAAGGGAGCGGATATTGAGGGCGGTCGCATTGCAATAGGCAAAATTAATAACTGTTCAACCAGAATCTCTCTTAAATTGGCGTCATTACGCTCACGGTATATATCTTTCAAAGTTGCCACGCTCAATCAACTTATACTAGAATGCAAGCCGATTAAAAGTTGGATTGCGTGACAGTTCATTTCAATTCGTCTGGACAACGTTTTCTGACACTAACTAACGTGGGTTCGACATCAATGGCATGGAAATGTCGTTTATGTTGCTAAATGAACGTTATCCCGTAAAATGCATAACATTTATACGTGATCTAGTTCCAAATAAAAGCAGTTCGGTGAAAAAATTTATTTTATTTTTTATACCGAACTCACGTTAACTATTAAAATAAAAGAGTGTAGCAATCATGTTAGATAGTTTTTTGGAAAAAGTTAAAAGCAAAGAAGCAATAATCGGTATTGTTGGCTTAGGATACGTTGGCCTTCCCTTGATGCTACGTTTTGCAGAAGTTGGTTTTAGAGTTATTGGTATCGATATAGACGGGCGCAAAAATGAACTACTCATGCAAGGTCAATCTTATATCCAACACATTTCCTCTGAAAGTATTGCCGCAGTAAAAAGTAGAATTACTGCTACTGCAGATTTTTCCCAAAGTCGTGAGTGCGATGCATTAATCCTATGTGTTCCCACTCCACTGAATAAGTTTCGTGAGCCAGATTTAAGTTTTGTCCTCAATACCATGGACTCGTTAGTACCGTATTTAAGAGCTGGCCAATTGGTTTCATTAGAAAGTACAACCTATCCTGGAACGACTGAAGAAGAATTAAAACCACGAGCAGAAAGTACTGGGCTTATTGTCGGCCAAGATATATTTCTTACTTATTCTCCAGAGAGAGAAGACCCAGGCAATCCTCATTTTACAACAGCGACTATTCCCAAAGTCTGTGGGGGGGATACAGAAAATTGCTCTATAGCAGGACAAGCTCTTTATTCAGCAGTGATTGATACAGTAGTTAAAGTTTCTTCAACTAAAATAGCTGAAATGACTAAATTATTGGAAAATATTCATCGCTCAGTGAACATTGGTTTGGTTAATGAGATGAAAATTCTTGCTGATAAAATGTCCATTGATATCCATGAAGTCATTGATGCTGCTGCCACCAAACCTTTTGGTTTTGTTCCTTATTATCCAGGGCCAGGTATTGGTGGACACTGCATACCCATCGATCCTTTTTACTTAACGTGGAAGGCACGAGAATATGGCCTGCATACTCGTTTCATTGAATTAGCTGGAGAAATCAATAGCAGTATGCCTGATTGGGTGGTTGATAAAGTCGCTGCGGCCTTAAATCAAAAAGAACGCTCTATTAAAAACAGCAAAATCTTAGTCTTAGGAATCGCTTATAAGCGCAATATTGATGATATGCGTGAGTCCCCCTCGGTGAGAATCATGGAGTTGCTGCGTGATAAAGGGGCAATAGTTTCTTATTCTGATCCTCATGTACCTTCATTTCCAAAAATGCGTGAGCATCACTTTGAATTAGATAGTGTGTCTTTAAATGCAGAAACTATTAGTGGTTATGATTGTGTAGTACTTGCTACGGCACATCATGATTTTAATTATGACTTAATTGCTAAGCATGCTCAGCTAATTGTTGATACTCGATCAGGATTCAAACAATACAAACAAGATAATATTGTGAGTGCTTAAAAATGAGTAAAACTCCATGGATAATTAATGATCGTAAAATTAAGATTGCTTTAGTTGGTTGTGGGCGAATTTCAAAAAACCATTTCCAGGCGATAGAAGCTCACAGCGATCGTTTGATGCTTACTGCCGTGTGTGACATCGAGCCGAATGCATTGCAAAATGCAACGTCACAATACAGTGTTGATGGCTATGACAATATTGATACCATGTTGCACTACTGTGATGCAGATATCGTTACCTTGTGCACACCCAGTGGTTTGCACCCTATGCAAACGATTAAGGTCGCTCAATCTGGCCGCCATGTTTTAACTGAGAAACCCATGGCTACTCGTTGGCAAGATGGACTAGACATGATTAAAGCCTGCGATGCAGCTGCAGTGCGTTTATTTGTTGTCAAACAAAATCGATTGAATGCTACTTTGCAATTATTAAAAAAAGCGGTTGATCAAGGCCGCTTTGGTAAAATTTATATGGCTAACATTAATGTATTCTGGACTCGTCCTCAGGAATACTATGATCAGGCTGTTTGGCGAGGCACTTGGGAGTTTGATGGTGGGGCCTTTATGAATCAGGCAAGTCATTATATTGACTTGATCCATTGGCTTCTGGGGCCCGTGGAATCGGTACATGCGATGATGGGAACTTTAGCCAGAAATGTTGAGACTGAAGACAGTGGGGTGATGAACATTCGTTGGCGAAATGGTGCCATGGGCTCTGTAAATGTGACCATGTTAACCTATCCTAAGAATTTTGAGGGCTCAATTACTATTTTGGGCGAGAAAGGAACCGTGCGTATTGGTGGCGTAGCGGTCAATGAAATTCAGCATTGGGAGTTTGCCGACAAACAGCCAGAGGATGAACAGATTAGTAAAGCCAATTATCAAACAACATCTGTGTATGGCTATGGTCATCCACTGTACTATGACAATGTAATCAATAGCTTACAAGGAAAGGAGCTGCCCATAACTGATGGCCGTGAAGGATTAACCTCACTAGAGTTACTGATTGCGGCCTATCGTTCTGCTCGTGAAAATAAAACAATACATTTACCTTTGGAGCTTTAATCATGGCATATAAAGCACATGAAACGGCAATTATCGATAATGGAGCTGTCATTGGTGAGGATACCAGTATATGGCACTGGGTTCATATTAGCTCTGGGGCTCGTATTGGTGAGGGTTGTTCTTTAGGACAAAATGTCTATGTAGCTAGCAATGTCGTTATTGGTAATAATGTCAAAATACAAAATAATGTTTCTGTGTATGACAATGTCACTCTTGAAGATGACGTATTTTGTGGTCCGAGTATGGTGTTTACCAATGTTTATAATCCTCGCTCTGCGGTAACACGCAAACATGAATACCGAGATACCGTAGTAAAACGTGGGGCCACATTAGGAGCAAACTGTACCATAGTATGTGGTGTGACCATAGGCGAATATGCCTTTATTGGTGCAGGTGCTGTTGTCAATGAAAATGTTCCAGCCTATGCATTGATGGTTGGTGTTCCTGCCCGTCAGATAGGTTGGATGAGTCGCTTTGGTGAGCGCCTTGAGTTCAATCAGGAGGGGAGCTCTACTCTGCGCGCAGTGTGCAAAAGAACTGGCCAGGTTTATGTGATGCATGAGGGCAATCACGTATCAGTAGAATGATGACCAATAACACGAATCATATTATTGTGAGTCAATAATTGAATATATTAATTGTGAGTCAATATTTTTGGCCAGAACCTTTCATGATAAATGATCTGGTTCTAAAGCTTAAAGAACTAGGTCATACAGTCACTGTTTATACCGGAAAACCCAATTATCCGGATGGAGAGGTCTACTCTGGTTATGTGAGTACTGGTGTGCAAGAAGAGATTTATGAGGGAGGTATCCCTGTTTATCGCATTCCTTTACGACCAAGAAAGAAAGGTGGGGGTAAAAACTTAGCCTTAAATTATTTGTCTTTTGTTTTTTCTGGGATAAAACACGCATTTCGTTTTTCCAAAAACAAAAAAATAGACATGATTTTTGTTTTTGCCATCTCACCAATTACAGCTGCTATTCCTGCTATTCTCATAAAATGGCTCACTAAATCACATCTGACTATTTGGGTGCAAGATCTCTGGCCTGAAAGCGTCGAAGCGACAGGGTTTATAAAAAATCGATTCTTATTGCGTTGTGTGGGCATATTAGTGCGAGGAATCTATTATTTTTCAGATACCTTACTAGCTCAATCAAAGGCATTTATACCTCATATTTCTCGCTTGGCTCATCAAAGCAAGGTGGTTTATTATCCTAACTCTGTAATTGATAACTATAGTGTCAATGAAACATCCTCAGTGGTTCCCCAAGATTTAGTACATTTATTAGAGACACAATTTTGTGTTGTTTTTGCTGGTAATATAGGAACAGCCCAAGCAGTGGAAACCATAACTAAAGCCGCAGAACTCTTAAAAGACATCCCTGATTTGAAATTGATTTTGGTAGGCAGTGGCAGTAAAAGCGATTGGGTAAGAGAGCAAATTCAAGAGAAGAATATGAATAATTTAATTCTTGCTGGTCGCTATCCTTCTTCTGAAATGCCGTTTATTTTCTCTAGAGCTTCTGCCTTATTAGTTAGTCTGAAACAAGATGAGATTTTTACTTACACTATTCCTTATAAAGTTCAGTCTTATTTAGCTTCAGGAAAGCCCATACTCGCCTCTTTAGATGGAGAGGGGACTCGGGTAGTCAATGAAGCCGGTGCAGGGTTAACCTCTCCTGCGGAAGATGCAGAAAAACTGGCCAAAAACATAAAACATCTTTATCATTTACCTACTGAAGAACGAGATAAAATGGGCAAAGCAGGTCGGGCTTACTTCTTGGAACATTTTGAAATGGGAAGTCAAAGTCAACGTTTAATCGATATATTTGCTGATAGGATCAATAAAAAGGGGAATTCGAGGTGAGAGTTTTAGTTTTAGGGGTAACTGGAATAATTGGACATGCCGTTTGGTGTTCACTACGAGAAAATGCCGATCTGGATGTATGGGGTACTTTTCGAAGTCCAAATAAGTTGATCCATTTTCCTTCTAATACTCATACTCAATTAATTTGTGGTCTTGACGTGTTGAATCAAGACGAATTAATTAGTGCTTTTGAGCAGGTTAAACCCGATGTGGTGATCAATTGCATCGGTCTGATAAAGCAATTATCTAGTGCTAACGATCCCTTGGCCATTATTCCTATCAATGCTCTTTTCCCTCATAGACTGGCTAAAATTTGCGCCCTAACCCATGCTCGGTTGATCCATATGAGCACCGATTGTGTCTTTTCTGGGAAAAAAGGCTCTTATGTAGAATCCGACCCCTCCGATGCTGAAGATTTATACGGCAAATCTAAATTTATTGGGGAGCTAACGCAATTACCCAATACGGTCACCCTTAGAACCTCAACTATAGGGCATGAATTAAACAGTCGTTATGCGTTAATTGATTGGTTCCTTTCACAAAATGATAAGGTAAAAGGTTATGTGAATGCTATTTTTTCAGGATTGCCTACTATTGAACTAGGTAGGGTAATTAGAGATTATGTCATTCCTAATAGAGATCTAGTTGGTCTTTATCATGTATCAGCAAAGCCAATTGGCAAATACGACCTATTGCAGATGGTTGCAGAGGTATACAACAAGAACATTATTATCGAACCGGACAGTAGTGTATTCATTGATAGGTCATTGTGTTCCAAGCGCTTTGAAGAGCAAACCGGTTATATTGCTCCTTCTTGGCCACAACTTATTGAACTCATGTATGAATCAAAGAAATTAATTGGAGCAGTATAAATGTTTAATGACAAAGTTCTGATGATAACAGGAGGAACAGGTTCCTTTGGTCATACAGTGCTTAAACGATTTTTAAATTCTGATGTTAAAGAAATTCGTATTTTTAGTCGCGATGAAAAAAAACAAGAAGACATGCGACTGGAGTTAAACAACGATAAAGTGAAGTTCTATATAGGTGATGTACGAGATTATTCCTCAATGCATGAGGCGATGACAGGCGTTGATTTTGTTTTTCATGCTGCCGCTTTAAAACAGGTGCCTTCCTGTGAATTTTACCCTATGGAAGCAGTGCGTACTAATATTCTGGGAACAGAAAATGTGCTTAATGCTGGTATCGCTAATGGAGTGAAACGTATAGTTGTATTAAGTACTGATAAAGCAGTCTATCCCATCAACGCCATGGGCATTTCTAAGGCCATGGCTGAGAAAATTATGGTTGCTAAATCCTGTTTAACTACGTCTAAAGGCGAGACCATTATTTGCGCAACACGATATGGGAATGTCATGGCTTCACGTGGCTCTGTCATTCCATTATTTCTTAAACAGATAAGAAATAAGGAGGAACTGACCATTACTGATCCTAACATGACTCGCTTTCTTATGTCTTTGGAAGATTCCGTAGATTTAGTTCTTCATGCATTTCAACACGCCACCCCTGGGGATATTTTTGTCCAAAAAGCCCCTGCGTCAACTGTAGGTGATCTGGCTCAGGCAATGATTGAGCTATTTAAGAGCGAGAGTAAAATACGAGTTATTGGTACCCGCCATGGGGAAAAGCTATATGAGTCTTTAGTGTCTAGAGAAGAAATGGCGAAAGCACAAGACATGGGCCGGTATTACAGAATTGTAGCGGATAATAGAGATCTTAATTATAAAAAATATTTTATTGAGGGAGAGGAAAGGGTATCTACCCTAGATGATTATACATCGCATAATACTCAGAGACTCAATATTGAAGAAATTAAACAAGTACTTTTAAAATTAGAATCAATTCAGGAGGCATTTGATGCTTAAGGTAATGACATTGGTAGGAACACGACCCGAGTTAATTAAAATGAGCCGTGTTATTGCCGAGCTTGATAGCCAAGTAGAACACCTACTTGTCCATTCAGGACAAAATTATGATTATGAATTAAATCAGGTTTTTTTTGATGATCTAGAGATTAGAAAGCCCGATGTATTTCTGAATATTTCACGTGATTCTGTGGCTCAATCAATCGCTGATGTTATTGCTAAAGCGGATGATGTGTTTGAACAATTTAAGCCAGATGCTTTAATGTTGTATGGAGATACTAATACCTGTCTCGCCGTTATTGCCGCAAAACGTAGAAAAATACCGGTATTTCATATGGAGGCTGGCAATAGAAGCTTTGATCAAAGAGTACCTGAAGAGCTAAATCGGAAAGTAGTCGATCACTTAAGTGATATCAATATGGTGCTGACAGAGCATGCAAGACGTTATTTAATTGCTGAAGGAATAAGGCCTGAGACTATTATTAAAACAGGTTCTCATATGCAGGAAGTATTAACGTATTATCGACATAAAATTGAAGCTTCAAAAGCTCTAGAACAATGCAAACTACAAAAAGGCAAATATTTCATCGTTAGTGCTCACCGTGAGGAAAATGTTGATTCTCCTGAAAACCTAAGAGAATTAATAGCCAGTATTGAAGCATTGGCAGAACAATATAATTATCCTGTTTATTTTTCAACTCATCCTAGAACACGTAAGCGTATTGAAAGCTATATCAATAGACCAGTTAACCCTTTGGTGCAATTTGCTAACCCATTAGGATTTTTTGATTATATCAAATTACAACAAGAAGCATTTTGTGTTTTATCTGATAGCGGCACAATAACGGAAGAAGCTTCTATGTTGAATTTACCCGCGGTAACGATTAGAAATGCTCATGAGCGTCCTGAAGGTATGGATGTAGGTACTTTAATCATGTGTGGTTTAGGTAAAGAGCGAATTTTAGAGGCAGTTAAGATTGTTACTGCGCAGCATAATTCGGAACACAGAGCAATCCCTCCTGTAGAAGATTATCAATCTGAAAGTGTTTCTAAACAAGTCGTCCGAATTGTTGTGAGCTACGTTGATTACATTAATAGGACTGTGTGGAGAAAGTCCCTTTAATTCTAAGAAGTTAATTGTAGGTTGGGTCGTTTGACCCAACCTACTTTAAGTCAAAGAAAAGTATTTAAAAAGTGTCTCTCTTTATTGCCTACGTCCCGCGGCTTGTCCGCGGGATCCAGTGACGAAGGGAGTCTTGGATCCCGCATAACGTCTATGGTCCTATAGAGGAACACCGCGTTACTAGGTTTGGCATAGGAGCAGAATAAATGAGCGGTCATGTGAATAGTATCCGAGACAGGTTATTTAAAAATAATGAATTGAATTTATTCGAATTTTTACGAATTACTTGGAATCAAAAATGGCTTGTTTCTTTTATAACTTTGGTCTCAGTATTTATTGGTGTCACTTTTTTAAAGCTAAGTCGCCCCGTTTACGAAGCGAAAGCCATTATTGCTCCACCCAATGTGTCTGAAATTAGTAGTTTCAATGCGGGACGTTCAATAAACAAATATGATTTGTTACAGCCTTTTCAACGTCGTGAGATTTACACTATTTTTAAGGAAAGCTTTGAGTCTCAATTAACCCGAGATACTTTTTTTAATTCTCTTCATGCACAGCAGAATCCTACCGAGACGATGCCAGGTAATTCTACTAAACCATTTATCCCAATAGTGACTACAGGCGTTGTAGAGAAGAAAATATTTGGAAAACGCTTTGTTTCAGTGCGAGATACTAATCCCCAAGAAGCTGTGGCTCTTGCGCGGAAATATGTAGAAATAGCCAACCAAAATGCATTTAATGAGTTATTAAACATTATAAAAATACAAAACAATACGGTTGTTAATGACTTAGAATCTCGGATCCATAGTGCTCAATTACATGTCCAAGAACAAGAAAAAAATAGAGATTTAAATAAAACGCAATTAGTTCTTGAAAATGCACGCATTAGAGAAATGCAAGAAAATGTTGAATTGTATAAAAATTCTAAAGTTCTTGCGTCTGGTCTTCTGTATCATTTAGATGGCCAAATTGCTGTTCCAACTGCACCTGTATCTCCACGAAAAGGGGCGATTTTATTATTATCAATTGCTTTGGGCTTACTCCTTGGTTGTTGCTCAGCAGTTTTAAGAGCATGTTTAACGGAAAGAAAAAATACATTATAAGTCTCTATGTTACAATGAGACAGCACAACTGTAGGTTGAGCTTCGCTGTCGCTCAGCATCGACCTACCTTATACAAGCACCATTGAGTAATAAAGTGATGCACTTTTTGGTAAAAAACCTAATGAAGACCTATATGTATGATTTGCTTTGTGGCGATTTAAAATGAGTAGTTTGAAAGTTAATGTCAGCATTTATTTTGCTGCAAATACTACCGTCGCATTAATTCCATTTCTTCTTATGCCTATTTTAACTCGTTATTTAGGACCTGAAGGATATGGAGTGGTTGCAATGTTTATAACATTTACCACTTTGTTGGGGGCTGTAGTAGGTTTAAATGCGCATAATGGCTTAGCAACACGATGGTTTGATAAAGATGAGTTAAATTTCCCCCAATACGTCACGGCGTGTCTTGTTATATTAATTGCAAGTTCTTTGCTGTTATCGCTTCTCTTTTTTGTGGTGAGAAATTGGCTTTCTGCCGAGTTATCCATACCTGTTTTTTGGCTTAATATAGCCATAATACTTTCAACCGCAACGTTTATCACTCAAGTGAGGTTAGTTCTCTGGCAGGTTGAAGAAAAACCGATAAAGTACGGGGTTGTACAATTTGGTCAAGCATTATCGAATGGGGTGCTCAGTTATATTGCTGTTGTGCTTTTGCTTGATGATTATGCTGGACGTCTTTGGGGGCAGGTTCTGTCAGGAGTGTTCTTTGGACTGTTATGTCTTTTCTTATTGTATAAAGAAGGGTATCTCAAATGGAGTACGCGTTGGGAATACATAAAAGATGCACTGGCATTTGGTGTGCCTTTAGTGCCACACGTCTTAGGAAGTTTCTTTCTTCTTATGGCGGATAGAATGATTGTTAATTTCAAATTAGGCACTGCCAGCGCTGGAATTTATATGTTGGCAGTGCAGATTGCATTAGGATTTAATTTAATCAATGAAGCGTTTAATAAGGCCTTTGTTCCCTGGCTTTTTACACGACTAAAAAAAGATGAGTTAAGTGAGAAAATTAGAATTGTACGATTGTCTTATATTTATTTTCTAGCATTATTAATTGCTCCACTTTTTTCTGTGGTGTTAGGCAAATACTTCATTGCGATTCTTGCTGGCCCTGAATTTTTGCCCGCCGCGGCAGTATTAAATTGGTTGATATTGATGCAATCATTTCATGGAATGTATTATTTAGTAACCAATTATTTATTTTATGAAAGAAAAACACATATAACTGCCACAATAACTATTGTTTGTGGCGGGCTAAATCTTGTTTTAACCGTATTTTTAGTTGATGCTTTTGGCTTAGTTGGGGCTGGCATTAGTTCAGCTCTTGGGATGTTTCTCCATTTCTTGTTAACCTGGATTATGGCTGCAAGGGTGCATCCTATGCCATGGTTTTCATCTTTGATTGGTAGTAAGTACGTGTCTGTTCATCCTGAGCATAGCGAAGGGTAATAGAGGTCTAATTAATAATGAGGCAATTTGCATGAAGGTTTTAGTTACAGGCGCTGATGGGTTTATTGGCTCTCACCTCACTGAGTTATTAGTAAAAAAGGGATATGATGTTAAAGCATTATCTCAATACAATTCCTTTAATAATTGGGGATGGTTAGAGGATATTGAATGCCAAAATGATGTGGAAATACTTACGGGAGACATACGTGATCCGCATTATTGCAAACACATCACTAAAGGTGTGGACATGGTATTCCACCTTGCCGCATTGATTGCGATACCCTATTCCTATTTAGCTCCAGACAGTTATGTGGATACTAATATCAAAGGAACCTTAAATATTTGCCAAGCAGCGCTTGATAACGGCGTGAGTCGCTTAATCCACACGTCAACAAGTGAAGTATATGGTACAGCACTTTATGTTCCTATTGATGAAAAGCACCCATTGCAACCACAGTCACCCTATAGTGCGTCTAAAATAGGAGCTGATTCTATGGCAATGAGCTTTTATAATGCGTTTAATTTACCTTTAACCATCGCAAGACCTTTTAACACTTATGGCCCAAGACAATCTGCGCGAGCTGTAATTCCAACCATCATTACGCAAATTGCCAGTGGACTTGATAAAATTGAACTAGGAGATATTAGCCCAACACGTGATTTTAACTATGTTGCAGATACTTGTCGTGGATTTTTAGAATTGGCACTCTGCGACAAAGCTGTCGGTGAAGTGGTCAATATTGGTTCTAATTATGAGATTTCTATAGGTGATACGTTGAGTTTAATTCGTGAACTCATGAGCAGCAATGTTGAGTTTGTTTTTGATCAACAACGTATGAGACCAGAAAAATCTGAAGTAGCACGCTTGTGGTGTGACAATAGCAAAATTCGCAGCTTAACTGGTTTTGAGCCGCAATTTTCTATAAGAGATGGATTACTAAAAACCATAGAATGGTTTACGGCGAAAAGTAATTTGTCTAAATACAAGGCAAACATTTATAATGTGTAACTTATATATAGATTGGGCCAAGACCCAACAACGGACGTTAAATTAAGCGCAACTGTTCGGGCAATGACGCCAACTTAAGCCCGTGTAGCCACCAGACTACAAATAAGTGACACAGGGTTAATTCCTTAAGTTGGCGCCATTGATTGTTCAGGAGAGTTGATCTGGATTTACAATGATATGTAGAAGATACAGCAATATGTTGTACGGTATTAACGAGACGCGACTTGGGTCATTACCATAATATTTAGGCATAAAAATGATTAATCAATTAATAAGCTTTTTGCGTGAGCACTATCAAACAGAGGATTTTATACCGTTACATGCGCCACGATTTATTGGTAATGAAAAAGCCTATGTTTTGAATGCCATAGATTCAACATTTGTGTCTAGTGTCGGTGCTTATGTGGATCAATTTGAACGTGATATGGCGAAGTATACCTATAGTCCTAGTGCGGTGGTTACCGTAAATGGCACTAGCGCTTTACATTGTGCTTTACTACTAGCAGGTGTCAAAGCTCAAGATTATGTAATAACCCAAGCTTTAACGTTTGTTGCAACCTGTAATGCTATAGCCTATTGTAATGCTGAACCCATTTTCATCGATGTTGATAGAAAAACTCTCGGATTATCACCTCAAGCACTAGATGCTTGGCTAGATGAGTTTTCTTTTATTGATGATCAAGGTTATTGCCGTCACAAAAAGAATCATCGTATTATCAGGGCTTGTGTTCCCATGCATACCTTTGGACATCCAGTAGATCTTGATGGATTACTTGATGTTTGCCATAGGTGGAATTTAAAAATGGTTGAGGATGCGGCGGAGTCGCTTGGTAGTTTATATAAAGGTCGACACACAGGCACTTTGGGTGAGTTGGGCATATTAAGCTTTAACGGTAACAAGATTATCACTACCGGGGGAGGAGGAATGATCTTGACTAATAAAGAATTAGGGCAAAAAGCCAAACATCTTACTACCACTGCTAAAAAACCTCATCCTTATGAGTACGTTCATGATGAGATAGGGTTTAACTATAGAATGCCTAATATTAACGCCGCTTTGGGGTGCGCTCAACTGGAGCGGCTGGAATTTTTTATTGAAAAGAAACGAGCTTTGGCTAATAGTTATAGCGATTTGCTTAAGAACTCCTCCTTACAATTTATCATGGAGCCGGCACACTGTCGTAGCAATTACTGGTTGAATGCAGTAATTTGCGATGATCTAGACCAACGTAATGAATTGTTACAAAAGACTAATGATTCTGGGGTAATGACTAGGCCTATATGGCATTTAATGAATCAGTTAGCTATGTATAAAAATGCGCTTTGTGGACCGCTGAATCATTCGGAATGGTTGGTCGATAGAGTGGTAAACCTTCCCAGTAGCGTTAAAGAGTGTTGAGGAACATCGATGCGTAAAATTGCTGTATTTACAGGAACTCGAGCCGAATATGGGTTGTTGTTTTGGTTGATGAAAGGAATCCAGAATGATAATGAATTAGAGTTACAAGTTATTGTCAGTGGTATGCATTTGGCGCCTCAATTTGGTGAGACCTGGAGAGAAATAGAGGCTGATGGATTTAGGATAGATGCTTCAGTTGAAATGTTACTCGCCTCAGACACCCCTGTGGGGGTAGTCAAATCGATGGGCGTGGCTTCAATTGGTTTTGCGGATGCTTTGGCTCGGTTGCAACCTGATCTATTAGTCATATTAGGTGACCGATTTGAAGCCTTGGCTATTGCTCAGGCTGCTTTGATTATGAAAATTCCCATTGCTCATTTGCATGGTGGGGAGCTGACTCTGGGCGCTTATGATAATTCCATACGTCACGCTATTACTAAGATGGCTTTTTTGCACTTTACTGCGGCAGAAAAATACAGACAACGTATTATTCAAATGGGGGAAGAAAGCAAGAGGGTTTTTAATGTTGGTGCTGCGGGATTAGAACATGTAGTGCGTACAGAAATCTATTCTATAGACGCTTTGGCTGACCAGCTAAATATCCCATTGCGTCGCCCCTATTTTCTGGTGACCTATCATCCTGAAACCTTAAGTAATGATGTAGAGGGCGGTTCGTTTAAGCTTTTATTAAATGCACTCGATGAAATGACTGACTATCAAGTGTTATTTACTTACCCTAATGCGGATAATGGCGGCCATGCAATTATTCAGCAGATAGAGCAATATTGTAAACTCAATGCTCACCGAGCATTTGCTTCGGTGTCTTTAGGATCAACGAGGTATTTAAGTGCCGTTGCTCATGCCGAGGCTGTTATTGGTAACTCATCAAGTGGCTTAATTGAAGTACCTGCTTTTAGAGTACCTACAGTGAATATTGGCAAAAGACAAGAAGGTCGTTTAGCCGCGGACTCAGTGATCCAATGCATGGCAGAGTTTGATGAGATTAAAACGGCCATAAGTAAGGCGATTAGCGCTGATTTTAAAGAAAAATGTTGCAATGTCATTAATCCCTATGGTGATGGACGAGTGTCTGATCGTATTATACCTATCCTTAAAACACATAACCTATCGGCTATGAAGCATTTTCAAGATTTGGATTTTACCTATGAATAAACTAAAAGATTCCGTGTATTTTATTGCAGAAGCCGGTGTGAATCATAATGGTAATAAAGAGCTTGCCCTTAATTTAATTGATGCTGCAGCAGAATCAGGCGCAGATGCTGTTAAATTTCAGACGTTTAAAGCAAGCAAATTAGCCAGCAGATCTGTAGGCAAGGCGAAATATCAAAAAGCGAATACGGATAGCGATGAGAGTCAATTAGACATGTTGAGCAAGCTGGAACTTCCGGAGGATTGGCATTTCGAACTGCAAGAACATGCAAAAAAAAGAGGAATAGAGTTTCTCTCAACCGCTTTTGATGAAGCAAGTTTACTTTTTTTACAAACCTTAAGTTTACCTTGCTATAAGGTTCCTTCGGGAGAACTCACTAATGCTCCTTTGCTGTGGCGATTTGCTAAAACAGGAAAGCCTCTTATTATTTCTACAGGTATGGCAACTATGGTCGAAGTAGAAGAGGCTTTGGCTATTGTGACTCATGCATTACACTCTCCTAATGAGCCTCGTGGGATGGATGAAGTATGGCATCTATGGAGCAAGTCTGAAGCTCGTGAACTGTTAAGAGACTGGGTGACGTTACTTCATTGTACTTCGCAATATCCAACACCTTGGCATGAGGTGAATTTGAAAGCCATGGATACTTTATCTGCCGCGTTTGGCCTGGATGTGGGCTATTCCGATCATACCGAGGGGACAGTGATTCCTCTTGCAGCCGTAGCACGCGGGGCAAAAATTATAGAGAAACATTTTACTTTAGATAAGACCTTGCCAGGACCAGATCACAAAGCGTCTATTGAAGTGGATGAATTGAAAAAATTAATTAATGAAATTCGTGCATTGGAGATCGCTTTAGGAAATGGGGTTAAAGCACCTCAGCCCAGTGAATGGGATACCAGACGAGTCGCAAGACAATCCATAGTTGCTGCCAATCCATTACCTTCAGGAAAAGTCATTGAGCGTCATGATCTCACTACAGCGCGCACAGGAGAAGGGCTCGCTCCTAAATTGATATGGGAATTGGTGGGGACAATCAGTAAAAAAACTTACGAGCCAGGAGATGTTTTTTGATGACGAGCACACAACCGATAAAACCTTTGATATTGCTAGGTGCTGGTGGTCATGCCAAAGTGTTGCTTTCTTTGGTTCAATCTCTGAAACTACCAGTATTAGGTGTTTGTGCTCCTGAATTGTTCCACAATGGTATTAAGCAGTGGCGTGGTCTTGATGTGCTGAGTAATGGTGATGAGTTAAAAGGATATAGCCCTGATGAAGTGGATTTAATTAATGGGGTAGGCCAACGTGTTGATAATGATAATCGACGTCGTGTTTTTGAGCGTTTTACAGCACAAGGTTATTATTTCCCCTCATTAGTTCATCCCCATGCTTGTGTTGATTCTTCTGCTGTTTTGGAAGAAGGGGTACAAGTTATGGCTGGAGCGATAATTCAAGTCGATGCCCATATAGGTAAAAATGTCATTATTAATACGCAGGCGAGTGTTGATCATGATTGTATCATTGACGAGAACGTTCATATCGCTCCAGGTGCCGTGCTTTGTGGTACAGTGACGGTATCTAAAGGCTCTTTTATTGCAACCGGCGTGCGCGTAGGTCCTGGGGTAAAAATAGGGGAATCAGCGGTTATTGGTGCTGGTGCATCTATAGTGCGTGATGTGAAAACAAAATCACTTGTGTTGCCTGCTGCTGTGCGGTATATAGGCTCAACCTCAGATACTTATGTTGGCGAGAAATAATGAAAAATTGGGAAACATTATTAATTAGTCCTTTAACATCAATAAGCGAAGCTATAGTGGTTCTCGACAGAGGAGGCCAAAGGATTACATTAGTTGTTGATGAACAAGGTGTCTTATTAGGCACTGTCACTGATGGGGATGTACGTCGGGCCTTAATCAAGCAGGTACAACTTGATTTACCGGTAAAAAATATGATGTGTGATACTCCCAAGATAGCCAGTGCTGATTGGAGTAGAGAGCTTATTTTAGCAACAATGGAAGAACATAATTTGCTGCAGATACCCATTGTTGATGCCAATAATAAAGTAGTTGGATTAGAAACATTACATGAGCTTTTAAAAAAACGCCGTAAAGATAATCCTGTTTTTCTAATTGCCGGAGGATTTGGTACTCGTCTTCATCCTTTGACTGAAGAATGTCCCAAACCTTTATTGAAAATAGGTTCCAAACCTATTTTAGAATTAATTTTGGAGCGCTTTATTGAAGCAGGGTTCCATCGATTTTTTATTTCAACACATTTCATGCCTGAAATGATAAAAAAATACTTTGGCGACGGTAGTCGTTGGGGCGTCAACATACAATATGTACATGAGGAACATCCTCTGGGCACTGCTGGGGCCTTAGGCTTATTACCACGCGATGAAATTAATTTGCCTGTTTTAATGATGAATGGTGATCTTCTCACTGCTTTGAATTTTCAGAATTTATTAGATTTTCATGAACAACATCAAGGATTGGCAACTGTTTGTGTTCGGGAGTATGAGCATAGAGTTCCATTTGGCGTTTTAAATTTTCAAGGCCATCAGATTACTTCAATAGTTGAAAAACCTACATACCGTTCGTTTATCAATGCTGGAATTTATTTACTTTCTCCAGAGTTTGCTAAGAGTGTTCTCCCTGGGGTGCGCATTGATATGCCCGATTTACTAACCCACCATATTGAGAAGGGAAAAGTAATTAATATGTTCCCTATTCATGAATATTGGTTGGATATTGGCAGAATGGACGATTTTGAGAAAGCTCAAGATGCGGTGGGGTTATTAGGATGGTAGCGGGGCTGAGCTATTACTTTTTGTGTCGGTCAACGGTTAATGGCATCAACTTAAGTCCATGTAGTCCGGTTGCGAGCAACCGGGATCAAACACTGAGCCTTGCTTTCCCTGGTTGCAAGCAACCAGGCTACAAATAAGTGACACAGGGTTAACTCCTTAAGTTGATGCCATTAGGTGAGTAATTACGCTATGAATAATGCTAAAAGTAAAAAGACCCTACTTCTTTATTTGATTCTTTCTCTATTATTTCTAGCATTTACTGCGCAAAATATTATTATAGAACGAGGCTCAATAGGTTATTGGCTATTTCTTTTTCCCTTGTTATTGCTGTCACTTAATACTGATAAAATCATATCCAATGCGTTTCTTAAGACATGGCCGATTTTATTGATGTTAGTGTCGATCGTATTTTGGGGGTTCTATACAGGGGAACTACAAATACCTTCACGAATAATTATTCTATTATTAGTGATTGCTTGGTTACAACAAAATGACGCTCAAATAAAAATTAAAACATTGTCTTATATCTATATTGCTACAGTTTTAATGTCAGTTTTTCTTGATCTGGGCATTGAAGACTTCAATCAATGGAGCGTGATTCCTGGTACTAGCTCCAGTGTTGTGGGCAATGTATGGCGAGTTTCATTTCTACCTGACATTGTGAATACCGCATTTTTTTCTCTTTTTATATTCATTATCTGCACTAAAGATCTAAAGACTTGTTTGACTAATAAATTTGTTATCGGTTTATCCCTTTATTTCATCGTTTTTTCATTCGTTCGCACAGCGATGATTTCTTTAATGATTTATCTATTTTTACGTGCTTTATTTTATATGATAAGAAGTAAACGACTCGTGTTTCTGGTTTCTGTTATGGCTGCCATTGTTCCAAATTTGCTGGTTGCTTATTCGTTGGAAATTATGCAGGCCATTCAATCATGGCCATTAATCGATAGGATTTTATTAAGAGGCGAACATAATCTTACGACTAAGGAACTGTATACGCAATTATATAGACCTTGGCAATGGAAAGAGCAATGGAACATATTTACGCATAGCCCACATTGGATGGGGGAGGGACAATATGATTTTAATACAGTAAGCTCTTCTATTTTAGGCAAAACGGTTTATAAAAGTGATGCAGAGTCATTATTGATAGGTATGTTAGCTCGATATGGTCTCCCTGCGTTGTTATTTTATGCATTTTTATTATTTCAAAATTATAAAAATGCAGTATTGTCAGATAAATGGGCCTGTGCTGTATTTCCAGTGATTATTTTTATTTGTATGAACTACGGGACTATATTTCATCCCGCTAATGCTTTATTTATTATGTATTTTTTATTGCTTTTAGGTGGTAGGAAAGCATTTATTTAAAGCCCTTCAAACAGAAACTAGGACTTATTAATGATTGATAAGCAGAAAATATTAGCCATTATCCCAGCAAGAGGAGGCTCAAAAGGTCTTCTAGGGAAAAACATATATACCTTTGGTGGTAAGCCGTTGATTGCGTGGACCATTGAAGCGGCAAAAGGCTCTTCATATATAGATAGGCTTATCTTATCCTCTGACGATGAGGAGATTATTCGTGTGGCCAAGACTTATGGGTGTGATGTCCCATTCAAGCGTGATGCTCAATTAGCCCTTGATGATACAGCAAGCATTGATGTAGTTATTGATGCGATTAATCGTTGTCCTGGTTATGAATGGGTTTTATTGTTACAACCTACGTCCCCATTACGGGTAGCTCAAGATATTGATGAAGCTATTCGTTACTGTATGGAAAAAGGAGCTGATGCTTGTGTGTCTGTAAGTGAAGCGGAACAGTCACCTTATTGGATGTATAGCCTTACTGACTCACAAATGCTCAAGCCGGTTATGCCTCCTCCCATACCTTCTAGGCGACAAGATCTGCCTAAGTGTTTTACACTGAACGGGGCAATTTACTTTGCTAGAATAGATGAACTATTGCAATTTAAAACATTTATTCTGCCTAAGACAGTGCCTTATTTGTTGCCTCCTGAGCGTGCTATTGATATCGATACTTTGGAAGATCTTGTCGCTGCAGAGAATTTATTACCTAGGCCACTCGAATAAACGGATCCCTATTTCCACGTCCCGCAACTTGTTCGCGGGATCAGCGCGGTGCATCTATATAGACATTTAAAATACAGTATGGCATCATCCCGGCTATTTTGGCCAGTAGATTTTCCGAAGAAGTCGAGTATAAAAAATGTAAGTGTTCACGTAATTAAGTTGACACCATTACCTGAACGCTTACAAAAAAGTAGTCTCAAAGGTAATCAGATGAACAGTTTAAAAATGATGCATTTTATTTAAGGAGTCGGCATATGAAGGTAGTATTTACACGTAATAAAGATAAGAATGCATCATTTTGCCATCCATTAGGCTCATCCTTTTTTAATGTTTTTTCTGAGACTTCACTTAGTATAGGAGATGATAATTATCGCTACTTTATTGAGGGAGAGCTTTACTATGCTAAGAGCGACAAGGGTGCAACTTTAACCAATGAACACAATGTTAAAGAGGTACTGACTCATTTAATTAAATCGCATGGAATTGATCAGGCTCACCAATACCTTGAAGGATTATTTGTGGGATGTTGGATTGATTTGGCTAATCAGACCGCCGGCGTATTTAATGACCCTTTGAACCAACTACCATTTTATTATATTGAAGAAGCTCAAGAGATCATTCTTTCTACTCATTTAAATGAGCTGGTGACTCCTATGACAGAGCTAAATCAACTGGCACTTTATTCCTATCTTTTGGTAGGTTATTCTCCGGAAAAAGAAACTTTTTACAAAGGGATATCAAAAATCGGTAGCGATACTGCGCTTCATTTTGGCCTCTCAGGTTTTCAGTGGAAACACGCACCGGTAGTTCATCAATGCCAAGATTTTGGTACACAAGATTTAAATCGCTACGAAGACTTATTAACTAATGCTGTGAATTCACGCTCCAGCAAGCATAATGTGGTAATGAGCAGTGGAGGGTGGGACTCAACTTCTTTATTATATCTACTCAACCAAAATAAAGAGCAAAGTGATGTTGCTTCTGTTGTCTTTGATGTTATTCTGCCTGATGGTCAAAGTTTTAATAAATATGAGGTTGATAAGGCACAAAGGATAGGCAATTATTTTGGTGTTACCACCGAGAGCGCTGTAATTGACTATGGAGACGAATCCATTATTGATTATTGGCAATCCAATGTTGAAAATTTGCGTAACAACCATACTTATTTTTGGCTTCATCATTTAAAAATCGCCGATCTTATAGGCAACCGTTATAGCAACCAAACAAGAATTTTTAATGGTGAAGGGGCTGACTCGATCCATAATTTTGGGTTTTCGCAATTTGTTTCTGTGAATTACGATAACATGCAGTTGCGTGAATATGCCGATAAAGCAAAAAGTTATTTATATGGTCCATCATTTTTTGATAGTTTAGATAACGGCAGCTATTGCGAAGATAAGGTACTTCAATTCTTTCAACATTACTACGGTGAAAATAAGTTTGAAAATGTGGCGAGTTGTTCACGTCATGAGAGACGTAAGCATTATTTTGAGTCGTTCATGTTATCAGGTGCTCGCGTTCCTTTTGCTAAATGGCAAATGTCGCATTTAGCTACAGAACAATTGCAAAAGGACTATTCTGAGCATCTCTACACTCATTATTTTCAAGACGTAGTGACTCAGTCTGATTCAAGCTCGGTATATTATTGGCTGCTGCAGCTCTACAGACGTTTTCATTTTCACAGTTACCAAATTGGCGTGACACAGGTTGCTTTAAAACCTTATGGTCATCATTGTTCTATGCCCTTTTTAGATTCTCAATTACTCGAATTTATGTATCAGATGCCAGAGGATTGGGGAAGAGGGTTAGAACTGCGTACTACTAAATATCCTTTAAGATTTTTAGCAGAAAATAAATGGAATATGCCATTACATATCTTGATGGAAAAAGGTCCTCATTCTTATATAGCAGAAGGGGATAAGCGTTGGTCCTATGCTGGGGGTACTTGGAATATTTATTGTGAGATCATGTTTCAATCCCCATTTAGGGATTATTTTAAATCAGTGCTACAATCAGCCCCCATTGAGCAAGTATTTGATGCAAAATACTTTGACCTGGACGCTATAGATAGTGCAATTAAGAAATATGTTAAGGGCGAAGAATGCATTCCTGAGGTCAGCTTACTCTTTAGGCTTGCCGTATTGTTTTCCATTGGATTTATTAATATGCAATGAGGTTAGGAGTCTTCGCTAATGCCGCACAATCTGTCTATAGAGAGAATTAACTCTGTTTTTGATAAAATAGAAGAAGAGATTGCAGTTTCCTCTTGGGAGATGGATGGGCTCAAGATATGGCCATTGATTAGAAATAATCATTGGCTTTATTTATTATCGCAAAAAGTTTTTGCTTCTAATAATCAGATTGCGTTACATAATAAACCAACACAACAGTTAAAAAAAATTTTATCGGCAGGTTTTTCTTTTGTACGAGCGAAACAAGTCGATAAAGACAACAATGACTGCTTAAGGAAGACCGATCTTTTAATTGCAGTGGCTGCCTCTACTCGTTTTTTTAAAGTTGATGGTGCCTGGTATACCCCTTATTCTGATTCTCTGGTGAAACATTTCCGTGAAGAAAATATAGACTCTCTGGTATTAGAGTTTGCGAGTGACGGTCGATGTTTATTACCACGATTTGCTCCATCAATTTTTGTGCAAAATCAATCTTATTGCTTATCTATCCTGGCAAAATTAAGAGGAAAACTGAATGTTCCGCCATTAAAAGAGCATATTGACGGTTGGGACGATTTTTTATCTATTATTGATAGAGATTTGGGTGTTGATTGCCGCCCAGATATTAATACGGTACGCACTAAAGCACGACAAATTCTTCTTCACGAGCAATGGTTTAATAAAATATTACAAATAACGCAACCTAAAGCAGCCATAGTTGGCTTTTCTTATTGCTCTGCTGACGCCATGGGACTAATAAGAGCTTGCCGAAAATTAGGTATTTTGACTATAGAAATTCAACATGGTGTACAGGGAAATGAACACATTGCTTATCATCATTGGGAAGGGATGCCAGAACAAGGATACGATACCTTACCTGAAATATTTTGGACTTGGGGTGAGGACGAGAAAAGATATATTGATTCCTGGGCAAATAATAGGCCTAAAGCACATAGAGCCATAGTGGGGGGGAATCCTTGCTTGCATATTTATAATAAAAATGGCTCATATAATTCCCACTCTAGTGAAACATTGCTGAAAAAGACTGAGGAGCAAGTGTTAAATGTGCTATTTACCGCGCAAGCTTTTGATCGTTTACCCGACTTTTTTATAGAGGCAATTCGTCAGACCTCCAATTGGAAGTGGTGGATTCGCATCCACCCTCAGTATTGGGAAATGGAAGAACCATTGCGCAAGCAGTTAGAGGCGAATAATTTAGCTAATGCGGCCATAAGCACCTCCAGCGAATTGCCATTGATTAGACTACTGGAACAATGTGATGTGCATGTTACAGAGTTTTCTAGTAGTGTGTTAGAGGCTAAAACTTGTGGTGTAGCTTCAGTAGTAATACATCATTCAGCCGTTAATCTATTTAAAGAGTTAATCACCTCAGAAGATGTAGTGTATGCAGACTCTACCGAATTATTAATTTCCACTATAAAGTTACAGGGAAAAAAGAAGATTCATGATATTAAATTAGAAGATGGTTCATGCTTTTTTCCTGATATAATGGCAGAAATAAAAAAACGTACTCATTCAGCTGTAGAAACGGTAACAACGCAAGGAATATGAACATATGTGTGGCATCTTGGGTGGCTGGTATTCGTTTCTCCCTAACTCCTATCAGAGTACTCTTTCTTCCGCAATGCATTTACTCAGAAATAGAGGGCCTAACGCTCAGAATTATGAGATTTTTGATGGTCCCCAACAGTCTTCAATTATTCTAGCTCATACTCGCTTGGCAATTATTGATTTATCTAGTAATGCTAATCAGCCCATGTCTTCCCGTGATGGACGGTATACTATCGTTTTTAATGGTGAAATTTATAACTATAAAGAGTTGCGGCATGAGTTAACACAACTAGGTTATGCTTTTGAGTCGCAATCCGATACAGAAGTTTTATTGACTGCTTGGCATGAGTGGGGGGCGGTGTGCTTGGATAGATTATTAGGAATGTTTGCTTTTGTTGTCTATGATAGGCAAACACAAATGCTGACTTGTGTGCGAGACGCTTTTGGCATTAAACCTTTTTTCTATCTTAATAATTCAACTGAGTTTTTATTCGCTTCTGAGTTACCCGCTTTAGTAAAACTACATAATAAAAAGCCTGAGATTGATTTACAACGCAGTTATGATTATCTCGTTCATGGAGCATATGATTGTCAGGAGCGTTCATTTATTGATGGTATAAAACATCTATTACCGGGTCATATGATGTCTTTTGATCTGAGTAATGCTCAATTGAGTACCCCTGTAGCTTGGTATCATCCGACGATTAGTGAGTGTAGTGATTTAAGTTTCAAGCAAGCTACTGAAGTAGTTCGGGAGCAGTTTCTGGAAAATATCCGTTTACATTTACGCAGTGATGTTCCTTTAGGCGCATCTCTGTCTGGCGGTATTGATTCTTCTGCGGTGGTATGTGCTATGCGCTATATCGAACCTAAAGAGCCTATTCATACCTTTAGTTACATTGCTCAAGATACGGATGAGTCAGAAGAGTATTGGATAGATAGAGTCAATCAACATGTTAATGCTATTCCCCATAAAGTTGTAGCCCATCATCACGAGCTAATGCGTGATTTAGATGATATGCTTGCAGCACAAGGGGAGCCATTCGGTGGAACGAGTATTTATGCCCAATACAGAGTATTTCAATTAGCCAAAGAAGCCAATGTCACTGTGGTGCTTGAAGGGCAAGGGGCAGATGAAATGCTCGCTGGTTATAACGGTTACCCGGGGCAGCGTATATTGAGTTATCTGGAGCGAGGCAAGATATTAGCTTCTTTACGCTTTGCTAGGAAATGGAGTCAGTGGCCTGGTAGAAGCTTTGTAAAAGCATGGATGGATCTTGGGCGTATTTTATTACCAGATACTTTGTATGCTCAGAGTGGAAAATTAATCGGCCGTGATAATGAGCCTAGCTGGTTGAATACCGATTATTTTCGTAAACAAGGAATTTTGCTCCAAGAGACAAGATCTTCTAGTGCGCGTTCTGGTAGAGGGCGTCGAGTAGTAGAAAAAATGGCTTCTTCATTACAAGGCAATGGACTAGCTCAATTGCTAAGGCATGGTGATAGGGATTCGATGCGTTTTTCTGTAGAAAATCGAGTGCCTTTCTTGACCTTACCTATGGCTAATTTACTTTTATCATTACCAGAGCACTATTTAATTTCTGACTGTGGGCAAACAAAGCACATATTTCGTGCAGCCATGAGAGGTATTGTGCCCGATGATATTCTTGATAGACGAGACAAAATAGGATTTGCAACTCCTGAAAAAACGTGGATGTTGGGCATGGCTCCAACAATACGAACTTGGTTGGAGGCAAGCAAAGAGATACCTATTTTTAATTCTTCCGGCTTACTATCTCATTTTGATAATATTGTTGCAGGAAAAACTCGTTTTAAATGGCAAGTATGGCGTTGGGTTAATTACGTTAAATGGTATGAAAAAATCATGGCCTAAGGTGTTTTTCTTTAAATGAATATATTATTTTTACATGGCGTGTCAGCTTTTGGTGGTTCAACCAAAAGTTTATTGGAGCTTTTTACTCAATTAAAGCAGCATGGAGTTCATGGCACTGTTTTGTGTCCTTCAGGAAAATCAGAAAAAGCATTGTCTCAAGCGGGTATGAAAACGATTCCTGTTTTGGGATTGGCCCAGTTTGATAATACCCTTTATGGTTATTATAGAGGTTTAAGGTGGATCATTTTATTGAGAGAGCTTATATTTCTATTGCCTAGCTTATTTGCATTATTACGCGTGAGATTTAGTGCAAAGCAATTTGATGCGATTCATGCCAATGAAATCACTTTATTACCTTTAGCTCTTTTAGCGAAGAAACTCTTTAAATGCCCTCTTGTTGTGCATGTTCGCTCCGTACAAAGAGGCAGCTCTAATGATTGGCGCAGCAAAATTTTATTTAAGATGTTAAAAAAACATGCTGAAACAGTCATTGCTATTGATGAAACAGTAAAGGCATCTTTACCTGATTTCATTGAATCACAGGTAATTCATAACGGCATTAATCTTTCCAATAAAGTACAGTTACTAAGTGAACGAGCAGTGCCTGAATTCCCTACTGTGGGAATAATTGGAGCTCTGCTAAGACTCAAAGGGGTTTACGAGTTTTTAGAAGCTGCTCGTATTTTAGTGAATGAACGCGGCCAAAAGGTAAAATTTGTTGTGGTTGGTGAGAATGCCCGCTCCTCAAAAGGCCTGATGGCTTGGATTTATAAGCGTTTAGGCTTTTCTGATGATGTCATGGCGGACATGATACAATTTATTTCTGATCATAATCTGCAGCATGCGGTAGAGGTCAGAGGATTTGTTCAAGATGTTAGAGCGATATATACTGAATTAGATATTCTTTGTTTCCCATCTTATTTAAATGCTGCAGGAAGACCGGTTTTTGAAGCCGCATTATTTGGTATTCCCAGTATCGTAGCCATTAGAGATCCTAAGTCTGATACCATTATTAATAAAGTCACTGGATTGTGCATCGATCATCCTGAAGCACAGGTTTTAGCAAATGCAATTGAGACATTAGTTAAAAACCCACAGGAACGAATCCAATTAGGCAACAATGCCCAGGCGTTGGCAATGGATAATTTCGATATTACTAAAAATGCGGTTTTAGTCGTTGAAATTTATAAGGCATTGCGTCAAGAAGCTAAGCCTTTCTTGTCATCTAGGGTTTAAGGCAACCGTTCTTAAACTGGGCGATCCGAGCCGCGCGCGTCAGCAAGCGGATACCCTAAGCCAACATCCGCTTCCTAACGGTCGCGGCTCGGATTGTTCTCGAGGTTATTGAGATGTTACGTTATAAACGCTTAAGTTGATGCCATTGCCTGAACGGTTACAAGAAGAGGGGAGTTTACTCAACCTCTTCTTGTTTCTTACCATCCACCACCAATTTAGCCAATCTTTTTCTCGCCAAATAATCAGAAGCGGCAGGGGTTAAATGCCCATAATCATAAGAGGTCAGACCTGTTTTCTTATCCTTGCCCAAATAAGTGAGACATCCTTTATTGTTACAAAAAGAGTCGATTATATTTACAAAAATATAATCATCTGTAGGTTTTAAGTGTTCTTGTAGTTTAGCATTTTTACTTAATATATCAGAATCTACAAATTGATAGGTTCTTTGGGGGGTATTATTCCATAATTTCTTGAGAACAATTTTAGGCAAGTCTGCAGTCCAATGGGGAGTCGGGCCAGTAAATATCACTTTTTTTACCCCCAGTTTTTTTAATTCTGTAGAGATCACCGCGAAATTATGGTGACTATGCCCGCTATTTTGTGCCACCACAACCACGTCTGGTTTTGTTTTTCTTATCGTTTTTAAGGCAAACCAATTCGACTTATCACAGTAGTTAGTCGATGGCGCTTTTTTGATAGCAATATTGGGAGGACAACTAGAACTGGCAACTTGTAAAATTTGCCAGGTTTTGGGCAGATTATTTTTGAGACCATAATACAATTGTTGCGCATGGGAGTCTCCCCAAATCAGCACGGTATTAGGAATAGTCTTATCTTTAACGAAACAATTCCTGCTAATTTTAGCTAGAGGTATTGGTGTGCTTTGTCCTAAAAGATATTGATTTAAATCATAAAAATCACATTCTAGTCTGAATTTGGAATAAAGTCCTATTCGCTGATTGTAATTTAATTTAGGGGGAGCATTTTCATAATACTCTGCAAACTCTTGTAACTCTTTGAATCGATAAGAAAAGCCACCTTGTTTGAAACAATTAAATCCTAAACTTCCTACGATAACCATAGAAAATACCATAGTCACTGGTATCAATTTACTGCTCTTGCCAAAACGAATTGGTTTTTCGATTAATTTATAAGTGAGCCAGGCTAAGATTATTGAACAGAATACGATTAAAATACGCATTGCTCGAGAAGGTGTTTCACTTTCCATAATACGAGCAAGAGAAAGTAATGGCCAATGCCATAGGTACAATGGAAAGCTAATTAGCCCAAACCATACCATGGCTTTATTCGATAGAATAATGCGATTGATCCAAGCTTGTTGGCCAGCAGCAATCATTAAACTGGCACCAGCTACTGGAAATAATGCCCACCAACCTGGAAAACTTCTGTCTTTGTTAATCAACAAAAGACCGGCAATGAGAAACAGAACCCCAGTGATTGAAATAGTATTTTGGGTGAAGGGGCTGAATTGGTGCGTTACTTTTTTTTGATACAAAACGATATAGGCTAGAGCCGCACCTATTAATAGCTCCCAAGCGCGGGTTTGAGGAGAATAAAATGCTGCCATTGCATGGTGGCGGATTTTAAAAATGTTTAAAGCGAATGAAATAAGGGCAAGAGAAAGGGGGATGGCTAAAAAATTCCAGCGTTTTTTCCACGCGAAACAGAGTAGCAATGGCCAAAATATATAAAATTGCTCTTCAATGCCAAGAGACCAAAGATGTAATAAGGGCTTTGTCTCTGCAATATTATCAAAATACCCACTTTCACCCCATAAAATAAAATTGGAAATAAAACTAGCGCCTCCAGCAATATGTTTTCCTAATTGCTTGTATTCTTCTCCTAATAATAGGAACCAGCCCAATAAGTAAATAGTGAGTAAGACAGTAATTAACGCAGGAAAAATACGTTTGATTCGGCGACGATAGAACTCTATAAGGCTAAAGGTATTATTTTCCAGATTATTAAAAATAATGGTGGAAATTAAGTAGCCAGAGATAATAAAAAAAACATCAACCCCAATGAATCCTCCTTTTATCCAATAAGGAAATGCATGGAATCCTACTACTAAAAGTACTGCTAGAGCACGCAAACCATCTATATCTGCTCTGTATTGTGGGTGCGTCAATTGGGAATGATTTTTGGAGGTGTTGAAAGCCATTAAAAACTTAATTACAGAAAATTAATTTTCGTGATTATGCCATATTCAGATGATACCACAAAAAATAATAGATTTAGGTAATGTCGCCCGCAGTGATTTGATGAGAGAGAATATTTATTTTTTATCACATTTCTATGGATGTTATTTTTGAAAAAAATTAAAATGGTTTTGTGAAAATTCTCTAAAATTCAGTGCAATAGACACTTATAGTAGAGAACAACATTTTTTTAGGATAATAACTGTAATAAATCAGGGAATAAAAATAACAAATTATGGAACAATTAACACAATTAAGTTCATGGATTAATTTACAGCAACATGCCAAGGCAATGCAATTTGCTGAAGTCAATAATTTAAAAAACTCATTTTCTCGAAACAATTTATTAACCCTATCATCAGATAAGATTCAAGTTAATTTTGGCAATCAATTAGTCGATGAAACGACTATTGATTTATTGATTTCGCTAGCAAGAGAAAGAAATCTTCCGCAAAAAATTCAAGCGTTAATCAATGGAGAAATAGTTAATTTTAGCGAGTCTAGACCCGCATTACATACTGCTCTTCGAATTTTAGATGATGCCTCTATAATCGTAGATGGGCAGGATATTGTTCCGGATATTAGAGCAACCCGTCAGCGAATGAAAACGATTGCGGAGCAAATACGTGCAGGACAATGGTTAGGATTCTCTGGTAAGCCAATTACCGATGTGGTGAATATTGGAATAGGGGGCTCTGATCTTGGCCCTCGATTATGCATTAAGGCGTTATCACATCTCACTGCTAAACATTTAAGTTATCATTTTATTTCGGATATGGATCCCCATGCTTTTACTAATGTAGTGACACAATTGAGTCCTGAAACGACTTTATTTATTGTTTCATCTAAATCTTTTACCACTAAAGAAACTTTATATAATGCTAAAAAAGCTCTGAAGTGGTTAGATAATCCGCAGCTGGTAGACAAACATTTTATTGCCGTCACTGCTAATGTTGAGAAGGCCAAAGAGTTTGGCCTGAAACATATCCTGCCTATTTGGGATTGGGTTGGTGGTCGATTCTCATTATGTTCTGCTATTAATTTAATTACAGCGATTGCAATTGGTTATGAGAATTTCTATGAGTTATTAGCTGGAGCTAATGCCATGGATAAGCATTTCCATGATGAAGATTTAGCTGCCAATATACCAGTTCTGTTGGCACTTATTTCTATTTGGAATAATAATTTTTTAGATATTCATAATTTGTTAATATTGGTTTATTCGCAACAATTAGAGTATGTCGTACCGTATCTTCAACAGCTGGATATGGAAAGTAATGGTAAATCTTTAGACAATTTAGGACGTCGCGTCAATTACGCTACGGGGCCGATTTTGTGGGGAGGCTTAGGTAATCAAGCACAACATAGCTATTATCAATTACTTTGCCAAGGAACTCATAAAGTCTCTATAGATTTCCTGACTATAGAACAATTTAAAGATGAACCAATTCATCAAATGTTTGAAGCAAAAAGAATGGTTTTAACTCAAGGTATCCATGAGTCGAATCATCCTAGTGAGGAAATCATAGGAAATAAACCGTTAAATCATATTCAATTAGCCGATTGCACTCCTTTTTCCTTAGGACAATTAATTGCGCTCTACGAGCATAAAATATACGTCCAAGCAGTGATATGGGATATTAATCCTTTTGACCAGCCAGGAGTCGAAAGCGCGAAAAAAATTAGTAATTCTTATTTGGCATTTGTTTAATGATAACTGTTCACGCAATGGGGCAACTTAAACTCTATTTAACCATATTTTTAAGACACAAGGTTGGGTCAAAGGGCCAGACCTACTTCTTATGTTGCCCCATCAAACCACTACATAAAATTGGATGTTTCAAATTGATTAGGCATTTCCTGCGGTTGAGGCACTTCGAGCAATTTTTGATAAATTTGTGAAAAAGTCTCTAATCGCTTTTTAAGCGTCCCTGTTAATTGCATACGAATATTTTCGTCGCTGATGTTCTTATTGATGATATTTTCATATTGATAAAAAGGAGTTTCAGTAATTTTTTTCAATGCAGACAAAACTTCACTAGTTCTCGCTTCTGAATTAAGAATTTTTAAACAAGAGGGGTGCCTTAAAAACGTTTTCTTAAAACACTCGTTAAAAAAATCAACTCCTTGTTTCTTTATAAGAGTTTGAATTTCTTCATGAGATAACTCATGGTTATCTGCATTCAGACGAAAGATAAAATCTAATTCTTTTAATATATTATTAAAGTTATTATGACCTTCTGAAGAAAAATAGTGCGAGAAACAAAACTCCGGATCCAGTCTTCTAATCAATAAATCTTCACCTTCCGCAACGACAACTACATTGCTGATATCAGGATCACCCAAAAAATAGCTAACCACTAAAGAAAAAATTAAATTTTTAACTGATTTGTTGGAATTAAAAATATCTTCTCCTTCTGCAAGGAAATCGATTTTTGAACCTACTCTATAATAGGCAGGCTCAAGATCATCATCCAGATCTTCATCAACTACTCCTTGACCAACGAAATATTCAGGTTGTCCTTCTCCCATTAATAAGGCATAGAAATTACCACCACAAACCGCCAATTCTATTGAAGTTTTTAATGAATGAGCATGCCATTTCTTTTTGTTATAAAACAACTCTCCTCCAGTTGCGACAAAAAACTTTCTATGCGTTAGTTTGTCTTCAGCCTCTTTACTATCAACATTAATTATTTGTACTACTTGATTATCTCTAAGAGAGATATATTCGTCGAATCCTGACTCAGTAGATGTTTCTGACATTATCGGTGTACCAATCATAAATGGACTTCTCGTCATAAATGGGCTTCCGAAGTTGTTTTTTTTGGTGATAAAAGGACTACCCGAGCTGCTTATATTGGGGCTTGCCTGACTATTGCTATCTTCTGAATCAGATTCATGCTTCCTTTTTTTATCTGTTTGTAGCTGGGTTAAATTCGATTTGGCAGGGATAAAAGAAAAAAAGTTAAACTGATGTTTCATGATTCATTACCGTAAAATACAAAATATTATACATAAGCATTGTAAATGAGTCAATTTGATCTAATTTTAACTTTTATGAATAATATTTATTCTCTCGGTAGGATTAGCGAAGAAGTCTATTGTAATGTAGGGATGTATCTCCTGAAGAGAGATAATGTACGGTCCCTTGCCCATCCTCAAGTATCAATAATCCTTCTTGAGTTATTCCCAAAGCAATACCAGAAATAGTGTTTAACGACTGAGTGACGGTGATGTGTTTTCCCGCCAGATAATCATATCGATTCCATTCATCCATAAACGCATTGAGCCCTTGGCTAATAAATTTACTGATGTAGTATTCTAAATTAATAATCAGTTTGGCGATGATTTGGTTGCGGTTATATTGTTGCTGCGAGATTTCATATAGAGAACACCAAGGCTTATCAGTAAGAATGTGAGTGTTCGTGTCTACATTAACGTTCAAACCAATTCCTATGATGACCTGGGCATTGCCATGAGATTCAGCTGTTATTTCTATTAAACTGCCACATAATTTCTTATCCTTCCATAAAATATCGTTCGGCCATTTTATTTTAATATCAGAAGAGGAACAAAACTCATTAACAGTGGCTAATACCGCTAAACTGGTTATAAGACTTAATCCAGATAATTTTGAAAGATCACCGTTTAAATTCCAACGACTGGAACAATAAATATTTTCACCAAAGGGCGAATGCCAATTTCTGCCAAATCTTCCCCTTCCTTGCGTTTGTATTTCTGCACAACAGATATCAATAGAGCCATTAATTGGGAGATCCTTTAGATAGCGATTTGTTGAGTCTATAGACGTCAATAAATGAATGTTAAAAGAACTTTTAAAACTATTCTTGTGCAGTTCATCGACTATTCGCTGCTGATCGAGTAATACCAACTTATTAGGTAGTTGGTAGCCTTGATGAGGTATACGACTGATTGGCACGCCTAAATCGATTAATTGATTTATTTGTTTCCAAATTGCCGATCGTGTAATACCTAAGGCTTGTCCTAATTCATTACCACTATGACAGCATCCATCACCAAGGATTTGCAGTAAAGTGAGTTGAGAGTGACTTAATTGCATTATGTACCCTTTCCTAACGCATATAATTAATATTTCAAAATGCCATGCTGGTGAATCGGTATTGTCCCATGACGAATTTCTCTGACAGTAGGGTGGTGGCATAAGGCACCACTGCAGGCTATCTTAGGCATAAATGAGCGTAATTGCCATGTAGTTTTGTGTAGCGGATCATATATTAATTGCTTTGTAGGAATAGTTGTCGGTACGGTAAATTCTTTAGTTGGATAGGATAGCCCAAGGCCACACGCTTTAATAAACGCTTCTTTTTGTGCCCACACATGAAAAAAAACAGCAGGTTTTAACGCAGTAGGTATTTTTTTAAACTCTTCAAATTCCTTATCTGAGAATAAAGTTTTAGCGATCCCTTCATAGGGGCGTGCAGAATAGTGTTCAATATCAACACCTATGGGATATCCTTTGCCTACGGCAAGTAGAGCGAGGTCGCCAGTATGACTGAGATTAAATTGTAATTTTTGCGAGTTAACTACCTCAGGTTTGCCATGGCTATTATAGGTAAATTCCAAGCGTTCTGGAGTAATATTCAGATAACGAGCTAGAGTAATTCTTAAAACCGCTCTCGCAGTCATAAAACGCCGTCTGTGTCTGCTAAAGTAAAATCGCTCCCCACGAGCTTTTTCTTCTGCGCTTAATAATTGATAGGTCACATTAAGTTCATGTTCTAATGAGAACTGCCACAGATCAATGCGTATTTCATTTAAGATACAATGATGCATACTTAATGGAGTAAACCCTGTAATTGTCATATGATGTGCTTTGAATCTAGCGTCAATTGGCGGTTATAGAGTATCATATACCATTTGTTAGTATCTGTTCACCACAATTTTGGAATCTTGCTGAATAGATACCCATGATATTTAATTTACCAAAGAGTAATCAATGAGCCGACAATTTTTGGATTTTGAGCAACCGATTGAAGAGTTGAATCAGAAAATTGAAGCACTTCGCATGGTAGGTCATGATAACGAAGTGAATTTAACCGATGAAATAGCAAAATTGGAAGCTAAATGTTCTGATTTAACTGCGCACATTTTTTCTAATTTAGAACCTTGGCAGATCGCTCAAATGGCCAGACACCCTCTCCGGCCGCAAACTACTGATTATATTGAACGGATTTTTACTGATTTTCAGGAGTTGCATGGTGATAGAAGTCAATCTTCAGCTCCCGCAATCATTGGCGGACTGGCACGTTTAAATAATGAGCCCGTGATGATTTTGGGGCATCAAAAAGGAAAACGCACCAAAGAAAAAGTCTATCGTAATTTTGGAATGGCACGACCTGAAGAATATAGAAAGGCACTACGTCTTATGAGGATGGCTGAAAAATTTAATCTGCCTATAATCACTTTTATTGATACCGCTGGGGCTTATCCTGGTATTGGTGCAGAAGAACGAAACCAGTCAGAGGCTATTGCACGTAATTTATTTGCTATGTCTCGTTTAAAAACGCCTATTATTTGTATTGTAACGGGTGAGGCTGGTTCAGGTGGGGCTTTGGCTATTGGGGTAGGTGATAGAGTCTTAATGCTGCAATTTGGTATTTATTCCGTAATTTCTCCGGAAGGTTGTGCGTCCATATTGTGGAAAGATGCGGCTAAGGCCAGTGAAGCTGCACGAGCTATGGGTATTACTGCAGATAAAATAGCAGAAAACAAACTAGTGGATGTGGTGATCCCCGAGCCTTTAGGCGGTGCCCATCGTAACGTAGATGATATGGCACAACGATTGAAAAAGATCCTAATCACGGAGTTACAGGCTCTGAAAAAATTCTCAGCGGATAAACTGATAGAGCTTAGATACCAGAAATTTATGGCTATGGGGGCTTGTGACTAATATTGCCTTAAGTGCTGGGTGGATTGATCGTTTAAGCCAATTCACTAAATTAATTGTAGGGTTTAGTGGGGGACTAGACTCTACGGTTTTGTTGCATATTCTTTCTTCCCATCCTCTGTTGCACCATCGATTAACCGCCGTACATATTCATCATGGGATTAGTCCAAATGCTGATTATTGGCAACGACATTGCGAACAATTTTGTCGTGATCTTACTATTCCATTCCTTTCACGTGCAGTGCATTTCGATCGCTCCGCTAATCTAGAAGAAGGAGCCAGAGTTGCTCGTTATGCGGTTTTTTCCTCTTTATTAAGTGCGGATGATTGTTTGTTCTTAGGCCATCATATGGATGATCAAGCCGAAACGGTACTTTTGCAACTGTTTAGGGGCGCAGGCATTGATGGCTTAGCCGCAATGACGGAGTGGGGCGTACTTGGGCTAGGCAGTATGGCCAGACCCTTATTATCTTATACTCGTATACAACTTGAAGATTATGCAAAAAATCATGAGTTACAATGGATAGATGATGAAAGCAACCAGGAGATTAAATATTCGCGGAATTATTTGCGCCATGAAATAATGCCTTTGTTGACAAAAAAATGGCCTGGAGTCGTAGGAAATATAGCGCGCACGGCGGTTCATTGCCAACAGGCTAAGGTTAATTTAGATGCCTTAGCTCATTACGATAGCCAAGAAAATACGCTTAATCACTACTCTTTATGTCTTGCACCGCTAAAAGAATTAAGTCTTGATCGAATTGCCAATGTATTAAGGACATGGTTGAAAAACAATCAGGTACAAATGCCTTCAACACTGACTTTTCAACGTTTAATCGATGAGGTGCTCTTTGCTAGCTCCGATGCGAATCCTGAAGTGAGTTGGGATAATATTATAGTGCGTCGTTATCAACAATTTCTTTATATTAATCAAAAGGAGTCTACTAATCTTACTGCAAATACTGGGCCTTCGGTAAAAAGGTTTCATAAGCCTATTACATGGCTACATTTCCCTCTTCCACTAATTTTGCAAGAGTTAAATATTTGCTTAATCGCAAAGCAAGCGGAGCAGGGCTTAGTTATTCCGCAACAAGCAAAAATTACTGTCCAATTCCGGCAAGGGGGGGAGCAGATTCGCTTACATGGTCAGACCAAACAACTAAAAAAATTATTCCAAGAATGGTCAGTTCCACCATGGGAAAGGGATACCATTCCTTTAATTTATATCAATGATCAGCTTGCAGCTGTAGTTGGTTATGCAGTGAGTGATTTATTTTATTCTAAAGATGCCCCACAAGCCTGGGTATTGTTAACTAATAGTTAATGATTTTTAACTATTACCCTTATTTATTAATCAATGGTTGATTATTATAATTAGTATATCTCAATATGTAGCCCCTTGAGATGAGGTCATTACGTGAACAGTTACGAGATGACTGGATTGGTTTAACATGAGGAGTTATCATGTCATTTTTTAGAATAGTTTGGTTGTTAAGCTATATTTCTATAGCTTCATTTTCTGCTGCAATTATTACACCTGCTTTACCTGAAATTCAGCAGCAGTATTTTCTTCTTCAAGGCCAAATTGAGTGGATGGTCTCCGCTTTTTTAATCGGTTATGTGATAGGCCAGCTGATCTATGGGCCTTTGGCAAATCGATTTGGCCGAATCACTGCACTGCGTATGGGTTTGGTCATTAATCTGGTTGGTATTGTTATTTGTTATTTTGGGCTAATGACTCATGCTTATTGGGTATTAATTGCAGGCAGGTTTGTTACTGCACTAGGTGCTGCAAGTGGTTTGGCATGTACTTTTATGTTAATTAATGAATGGTTACCGGCCGAGCAGCGAAAAACGGCTATGGCTTATACTATCTTGTCTTTTACTTTAGGCATTGGTCTAGCAGTACTTTTAGGTGGTTTGATTAGTCAATACAATCATTGGTATCACTGTTTTCTGCTTTTGTTCGTGCATGGTTTACTCATGCTTTATGGAACAAAAGTATTTAGTGAAACGTTAACTACACCACAGAGCATTAACTTTAACTCTATTGTTAAAGGATATCTGGCGGTTTTGTCTTCAGACACGGTGCTGATCTATTCTTTAGTAGTTGGTTTTTGTTCTGCTATAGGATATTGTTTTTCAGCTGCAGGGCCACAAATCGCCTTTGATTTGTTTCAATTATCGCCTGCTGAATATGGATATTGGAATATAATCAATATGGTAGGAATGCTTTCAGGTGGACTATTAGCTAAGGTTGCATTACAAAAATACAGTGCAAGTAACGTGGTTTATTTAGGACTGGCTGGCACTGGATTAAGTGTGAGTAGTTTAATTTTGATGTTCTATTCTGGAAACCCATTAGTATTGTGGTTTTTTATGAGTACTTTATTCTTGTACTTATTTAGTGGATTTTTATTTGCCGGTGGTTCTTATATTGCATCTAATGCGGTGAGCGATAAAGCCAGTGGTGCTGCAATGATGAGTTTTATTAATATGACGACAGCAACGTTAGCAGTGGTGTTAATGGGGTATGTAAGCACTAAACCACTATTAGCGTTTATTACTATACTAGCTGGTTTATGGTTTTTGGTATTAGCCATATTATCACTGAGGAACGGATGGTATTTTGTTCAGAATAAACAAGAACCTTCTGGGAGTTAAACAAGCTAAGAAATTTTTTCGACTCCTGATTAAAATAGTTTTGCTACAATTAAAACAGGGATGTTTTATTGACAAAGGAATGAATAATGAAAAGAACAAAATTTTATATCCAGACTATTTTAGCTTGGTTTTTTTTCCTCCCAATATTGGTTTTTGCTACTGATACCACCTATTTTGTTGTAGGCAATCAAGGTTATGATTTAGTCAGTTATTTTACCGATAACAGAGCAGTAAAAGGTAATGGTGATCATTTTGTGACAAGAAGCGGTATTAATTATTTATTTGTTAGTGATGAACATAAAAAGATGTTTCAAGCGAATCCAGAAAAATATTTATCTCAGTTTGGTGGTTGGTGTGCTTTTGGTGTCGCAGTGAACAGAAAAGTCCCGGGTGATCCTTTAGTATGGAAAATAGTGGATGGCAAACTTTATTTGAATCTCAATGAAAAAGTAGCCAAAATCTGGGCTAAAAACATGCCAGTTTATATTAAAAAAGCGGAAGCTAATTGGCCAAAAATCAAAGATAAAGATCCTTCTCAGTTTTAGGAGTTTTAATTTTTTTCTGCCCGACCTATATTTAATAGTACATACATCAAAAGGAACTGATATGGAAAATAGAAATAATGTTATGACTCATCCCGATACTAAAAACATACAACGTCAATGGGGATGGATTTTGGGCTTAGGGATTCTTCTTTTGATCCTAGGTATCATTGGTTTAGGAATGGACATCTTGTTAACCATAATTAGCATGTACTTTTTCGCTGCGTTACTCATGATTTCAGGATTATCACACTTTGCTGATGCTTTTAAATATAAAAAATGGAAAGGGGCGATTTGGCAAATTTTCATTGCAATATTCTACCTTATTGCCGCAGGTATCGTCTTATATGATCCTTTATTAGCATCAACTATCATTACTGCTTTACTGGCTTGGATGCTTATCATTATTGGTTTGACCCGTATAAGCATGTCCTTATCTTTACGAGACACACAGGGGTGGGGCTGGATCTTATTCGCAGGAATAAGCTCTTTAATACTTGGTATCCTTATTCTATTGCACTGGCCAATGAGTGGATTATGGGTGATCGGATTGTTTATTGCGATTGATATGATCATCAGCGGTTGGACTTATATTTTCATAGCAATGTCGCTACGCAGAGCTTGATTGCCAGGATTTCCAATGCAGGGATGACATGAAGTCTGAACGGTCAATGACGTCAACTAAAGGAGTAGGTCGGGCCCTTTGGCCTGACCTATGTTATAAAAGCTTAAGGTGATGCTATTACGTAAGCGCTTACTATATTTTACCTACTGGCAGTATATAAAAAGGGATTTCCGCGCTAGGAAGTGTGAGTATTGCTCTAAAAGATGACACATCCAAAGCTCCTATGGTCACCGTTCCAAGCCCTAGAGAGGCTGCTTGTAAGCACACATTTTGTGCTGCATGTCCAATTTCTATGTGCACATATTGTTTGCCACGATTGCCATATTTCTTGGTAGATCTGGTATATATACCAGTCATTACTATATCGATTGGCGCAAGTTTTATCGAATTTTGCTGGAGAGCTGCGGCTGTTAAATCAGTTCGCTTATCACCTTCAACCAAGAGTTTTAGTGCATTTTCTGCTGGCAAATAATGATATACACCTGCCGGTAAATCACGAACATTGCCGCTAACTAAGTAAATCTCTAAGGGGTACAATGCACCTGCTGAAGGTGCCGTACGAAATCCCTCTGGCGAAGTGATACCTTGTGCAGCCCAGAGTAATTGCGATACTTGCTGTAAAGTCATGGCCTCATCTTTGTATTGTCTTACTGAACGACGTTGTTGTAGTGCTTTTTCAATTGAGGTTGTACTGTCATAAACTGGATCAGGCAATTTTATTTTAACTTCGGTCTTTACTCGTGATGAAGGAGCTGGTTTATTTATCTCTTGTATCACTAGAACTAAAATCATCACTCCCACAATGATAAAGAACAATACCCATAACTTTTTCGTTGAATTATTAGTCGCTCGCATATCTATTTCCCTTAGTTTGCATTTTAAGTTATCAACAAACTGTAAAACGGCATCTATGAACTCCCGAAGTACTCTATTACCTGGGTGAAGCCGCGATGACAGGTTTTAACTTATCCCTAAAAGCTCAGTGGTGCAAAATTATAAGGGGGGAGTAAATGATTTTAAATGGGAGTCATTAGGGCTGTAAATTTGTGTCCTGACTGTTTTGCTTTTCATTACGAATATGAATCATTTGGCTCATAAAAAAAGTTTCATCTGTATCCTCAAAGCCTGACTCACCCAACTGATTCATGAACGTGAGGTATAAATGATCCTCTGGTATCGATTTTTCTTGTAAAGAGATAATTTCAGCCTTGATAAAATCTCGGATTTTTTGCGATAAGTTTTCTTGTTTTAGTTTGTTGTGTAAATGGTCAATAAGAGGCTTGATGGTTAGATTGGGTTCTTCATTTATACCAAATAAAGAGAACAAAGAAGATGACGCTTTTAATGAAGTTGTAACCGTTGTGCTACTAAATGATTTTCCATTAGAAGATGCGATAATTTGTGTAGATTGGGTAGTATTAGTGGTTTTATCAATGCGTTTAAACATCCTGTTCTCCTTTATAAAAAACAAACTGTTAGTGAGTTTTATTTGGTAAATATAATATCTCACTTCTACCATAAAGTAGAGTAGTGGGAAAACCACATAACTTTTAAACTCTAATAATAAGGGTATACTAAGCCATAATAGGCGAGGACTACATGGCTTTGTTGCCTTGAACAAATTGAAAATTATTGTATTGCCTGAGAAAATCAATTCATAAAATATAAAATCACATGGAGGGTGCCATGCCTAAAAATAAAAAAAAACTTCCTGAAACCGAATTTGCTCTCTTTAGCGCCGCGTTATCTTTATTGGATCATCTCAATAATCAAGAATCAGATCGTCTTTCAGCGCAAGAGAAGTTAGTACAATTGTGTTGTGCAGGCAAAATGGAAGGCAATGAGAAGGATGAAGCTCAAAATAAGGTTAATCAATTTATTGAAAAATTTTGTCGAAAAAGTTTTAAACGTTATGGTGAAGAAGGTTTTGACTTACGTGTTATATCCCAATCATTAAATGGTGAGATGGAGCAAAGAAACTATTTGTTACATAGTCATAAATTTACTTACACCAATCAGCGTCAGTTAATCAATATTGTTACCAAAGTGATTAATCATTTTCAATTAGAAGAACTTGCCACGCTCTTTAGGAAAAAATATTTTTCTGAGGTGGATTGCATCACAGTGGTGCAATATCTTGATCCAGAGTATAAAAAAAACGAACCGCATACCCCTGAAACACGATATCCCTCCTTATTAACAATAATGCGCCATATAAAGAATGATCCTACCGTTCTTCAACCAAGCCAAGAACTATTTAAAACTAAATTGGGATTTCGTTTAGTGCCAAAAAACAAAATGAATCCAAGATTGCCTCTGGAGCTTTCTGAAATAAATGAAGAAACGCCAGCGGAACTTAAGTATCACATTGGAGAAAAAGAACGATTAGTTACCGGAGGTCAAATTATTGCAACAGAAGCAGTACTGCACAAAAATGGAAATAAACATGCTAGTCTGGTCCCAGGGCCTTTATATTTAAGTTCATTTCCTGTGGTTAGCACTATCAGTAAAGACGCTTATAAGACAGAAACGGTTGACGACTTAATTTCTAAAGGTGTTTGTTCCGTTCTTACTATTGAGGCAAACAATGTTCCACAAAGAATTTATAATGAAGAAAAAAAGGCACTTCCTAGTGATTGGATCCATCGGGGTGTGACTGTTGGTCTTATTCAATGCCCTGATTTACATGCCATGAGAACATTTCATACATTATTAGCGGCTCAATATTTATTTAGTGAAGTATTAGGCTGCCTTCCTGTGAGCAGCGATTCTGAATATCGAGAGTTAATCAAGACCTTGATGGGAAAAAAATTTGACACATCAGATGTTGAGCTTTCAATAAATGAAAAATCAAAGATTAAAGTTGTATACGATAAAGTAGCTTCTATCTTTTCTCATAATAAAGAGAATGATGAAGCAAAGTATTGCCGTAGTTTTATCAGCCAATGTCAACCCAATAACCAAACTGATGATTCGACTATATCATCATCTGAAAAGAATAAGGGGCGTGTACTCGTCCATTGCAAAGCAGGAATGAGTCGAAGTGCCACTGCTTTGCTTTCGATGTACGTTTTCTTTATTGACATCATATTACGCTGGCATGCTAAGGACTTTATTCAAAGCGAACAGGATGAAACATTTTTGGGGGCAATCATTAAAGCCATTTATCATCCAAGTAAAGATCCTATTGAAGATGTAAACAATATTGTTCGTATCTTTTCTAAACACTACCGACATATCTCCCCACTTGATGAGCAGATTCTGGTATTAACGCAGCTCATTGAATATAAGCGTCACATGCTTATGACCTCAGATCTTCATTATGATGGCACGATATTAAAAGAAGAGAACCAGGAAACAAGTATTTTTGTATCTAGTCTTAATGGAGCGACTGTCTAACCATTCACGTAATGGTGCCAACAGCTACAAATTTTAATAAAGTTTAATCCTATTTTGAAGCGTTAACCTATATTGAGTCGATTTAAAGTTTTTCACCATAAGAGTTGGGTAACTGTTCACGGCTACCCATTCAAGATGCTTGTTTTGAGCGTTTAAAGATTCGCAATAGAGCTGACTATCAATCAGTTGGTCCACAAGCTGTTGGCCAGTGTTACTATTAATAAAATCATGTTGTTCGTCTGTTATAACTCGGACGGTGCAATTGTCCATATATAGCGAACCTATCATACTCGAAAAGAGCTGGTGTAACGCTTTTTTTCTTAATCCAAAATAAGAAATATCTTACATTTTAATGGGTTACTTACTTCTACATTGATTCTAATGACGACTCTATAATGTAACTGTTTGGCGCAGCTTCAATCGAAAGGATGTCATACAAGAGCTAGGATGGCTCACTCTGTATTGTAGCTGTGCACAAGCACGAAACTCTATCAGTAATATGATTCTGCACGTTTTACCTCTTTGTGAATAAGATATTGAAAAGTATCAGAATAAGGATTGGGTTGAAGCCCCAGTTATTATATATTAAATGCCCTCTTTTATTTCTAGCAGATAATGAAGATAATAGTTCATACAACTTTTGGCTTAAATATTATGAGCCAATTAGAAGATGTATTTTGGCTACAGTATGGAGTCTATTATAATGAGTTTGACTTAGTATGAAAGCAGCAGATATCTATAATGAACATTGTCCTTCACGACTCGTTCTCGATATTATTAGCAACAAATGGGTCATCTTGATTATTGAAAAATTGACCCAGAAAAATCATCGTTTTGGGGAATTGAAAAGGGCTATTGGTGGGATTTCGGCAAAGGTATTGAGTCATTTATTAAAATCTTTGGAATACAATAACTTAATCATCAGAACCGATCATTCAGATGTTATTTTAAATGTAGAATATGCATTATCTCCTCTAGGCAAAAGTTTAAGTCATATTTGTCATATTATTACAGTGTGGGCTGAACAACACGTTCATGAAATAGTTCTAATGAAAGAGGGTTGTGAGTAACCCTCTTTATGATTCTCTTAAAACATCCCATTAGAGTTAGCTGAAACCTCTGGTATTGCTTGTGTTACATCCCAATGTTCTACGACTTTGCCATTATCTAGCCTGAATATATCTACTATCGCATCACCACGAGTACCAGGAGTTAAAATAGAATGAACATGGAATATAACATAATCCCCATTAGCTATTACTCGTTTAATCTTTACTTGTGACTCAGGGAAATGGGTTTGCAAAAACTCAATATAATGATGTAAACCATCAGAGCCATCTTTACCCTCAGGATCATGTTCAATATAAACATCGCCAATATATTCAGAGGCCAAATTAAAATCCTTTTTATTAACAATTGCTTCAAAAAATGCAGTAGCAATTTCAACATTTGTATGCGGTTTGTTATTTGCATATAAATTTGTGTTAACAATGAAAAGCATTGTTGTTAAAATGGCTGAAAATTTTTTAACCAACATCGTTCTCTCCTTAAGTTATGAACGAGTTTGAGATTAAAGCAGAATATTTAAGCTTGCAATTAGTTACCAAATTGTAACTATATTGATAATTTCAGCATTTGATTCTTGTTCTTTGTAAAGCCTTAATGGCCTCGTTGCATAAATTGGTAAAGATGGATGTGTTAACAAAGATATTTTGTCGGGCAATTTATTGCCCGACCTTACGTTGGCTGAGTTCTATTTACGTTTTGGCAGTGCCAAAAATAATGAACCTGTATGATTTAGCGCATTTGCCTCCACACCAGCTTGGTCACCTTCACCCTTATAGACATCAACATGAGCCCCCATAATGGCGCCGCCTGCGTCTTGAGCTAAACACCATGACGTTGTGTTTTTGCTTTTATAGATGAAACTCATCCCAATAGGAATTACCTTGTGATCTGTGGCGCATGAAGCATGGGGGGTGAGAGAAATATTTTCTGAACCATAAGGTCCACCATCTTCTTTAGCAAAAAACACAAAGCTTTGATCGCGATTTCGCAAATCGGCTGCTCTACTGAGGTTTCGAGGGTTATCTAGGTATTGGCGAATTTGCTTTTCTGACGCAGCGCTTTGTCTAATTTCTTTAGACACGTTACAGCGTAATTTCGCTTCATCATGACATTTAGGATCCTGAGCGCAACGTTCAATTGTATCAAGGTTGCCACCGCAGGTTGGATCTTGTGCACATTGAACGATGCGACCAAGCATGGTGCGTGGCCTGCCGTTGGCACCATCGTAATTGATATGAAATAATTTGCCATCAAGAATTAACGAGCCAGAGCCTTCAACCATTAAAAAAGGCGGATCATTGGGGTCTTTAACATAGCCAATGACATATTTGGGATGTAAAGCCCCATGATCAATCTCTTCTCGGTCTGGTGCCACAGAGTAGGTACCATTGGCATTTTTCATACAAAATCCACGCGGTATTTTAGTCAGAGGATCAACTCCGCAAAGAGGTGTTTTCAAATTAAATTTTTTGCTTTCCAGAGAGGCACTTACAACACCTGGATTACTATAGATGGGATATAAAAATGATCCTCCTCGTTGGGTGCGAGCCTCAACTGCGGATGGGGCGTAATAGGCAGTAAACTGAAACTCTCCCTTTTTAAATCCTGCGTGATTTTCAGGCCAGCCATCGCTTTTATACCAGTCGAATTCTGTTTTGAGACTCGATAAATATTTTCGAAAATCGCCTTGGGCAGCTTTTGCAAGAGCGAGCATTTTTTTATTACTATTCAGACACCATTCTTGGCGCTTAAATTTACGACCAGCAATCATCACTGTTTGAAATTCACCACGATTTTTAGTGCAGTTTTCAATTTGATTATTTAATGCTTGGATCACTTCATTCATATTGCCTACCGAGTTATCTAGCGGTAGTTCTGATGCTGAAACTTTATGAAATTTAAAGCGCAACACACCGGGCTCTTTGGCAGCCATTTTCTGTCTTGTGGTAAAGTCTGCGAATCTTCTAATATCTAAACAGCGCTGGATGGGATCATCGGGGAGGGCTGCTTGAGTGAGCATGCTAAAAGTTATTAGTGCAATTATTAGAACTGATTGAAACATGGGTATCCTTTATCCTAGTATGGTTGAGTCTTTGCCTGAGCATTAATTTTAATTTGTAACAAGGATTATATAGATTATTGATCCGTCATCAAAGAGATGAATTATTTTATTAACAACGTTACCTCTAGGGAGGCAACATAAAGTGCCCCCATTATCTAGACCAACGGAAGGAAAATTTTTAGGAGAGATCCTAGCCGTTAGTTTTTAAGTGTTATACTACTCGCACGGTACAGGCGGGGACGCCGATGACCGTGACACGATGCAGCGTGACTGGAGTGTTTTCTAGTCACATTGCTCACCGAAATTGTTGCATTGTGTCCGCAAATATCCCGGGGTTTGGGGCAGAGCCCCAAGATCTAAAACCAGTAAACGCCTCTGGCGCTTCATTATAATAGAGGCTTGCAGGTGTCCTGTAGTTTAATGACTGATGTGGCCTACGATTGTTGTAGAAGTCCACATAGTTTGCAATAGCAAGTTTCAATGCCTTGATAGAGACATAGTCATTCAAGTAAAACTCTTCGCGCTTCACATTCCGCCAAAACCGTTCAATATACACATTATCGAGACACCTCCCTTTACCAGTCATACTGATTTGAATG
>DAIAOV010000080.1 GCA_027437055.1 Legionella sp.
TCATTAAGTCGCCTCCTAAAATCATTGAGGCTATAGGCTAAACAACCGCTCTGTCTTTAGTCACGCACGTTTGCCGAAAGTCCAGAATACACTCTTTGTTACTGAATGCTATAAACAACTCGTGAAGGAACAGATAGAGCCCAAAGAACTATTAATCGGTTTAAAACGTTTACAATACATAGCAATCAACGACATGGGATTACAATCTGCTATTAAAGATCAAATTGATCAGTTAAACACTCTTTTAGGTAAACCAATATCCCAATATACCGATCCCTTACAGCTCGATATTGCCCCACCAAAAACTCGCAGACAAGATTTTATGGAACGTTCCCCTGCCTATAAAAAAGGGCATCAAAATAATGCCACTATAGAATCTCAACTAAAAGCTGAATTAGAGCAAATTATAACTGACATTTATCACATGAAAGCAGCTTATAAATCACTCGAAGGAATATTTAAGGGAAAGCACTGCAATGACCTTAATTTATTAATTGCCAAAGTTGAAGAGATAATGGCTTCTATGGATTCTAACGAAGAAAAACTGCTCCATATTACTGAGCTCCTAAAAGAAGACTATAAAAAAGCAAAAAGTGAATATACTCCCTCATTCCTTAATAAAAACCGATCTTTTTTAGCCGATGTTAATCTCACAAAAAACTCACATCACTACAGTAGAATGCTGGGATTAATTTTAGCCAATGTTTTTGCTATCCCTGAATTACCCGAAAAGTTAAAACATAAAGACTTAAATATCACGAACGAAGTAAGTCAGATTAAACCATCTAACAAAGAAGAGTATTTTAAATTTTCATTTATGTCTTCACCAAAAACGACTATAGCGGACAAAGATAGGGAAAACATCCAACCTCATTAATTAACGTGACTATTCATAAGGTTCCTGAAGATGACCTATAACTGTTTAGGCAATGGCGTCTTAAGTTGCACGATCCGAGTTATTGAGGTTACGTTATAAAAGATTAAATTGACGCCATTGTGTGGACGGTTACGATGACTTTAAAGCACGATAAAAAGCGAGATATTAATAAGCCTCCTGAATCCAAAGGAGGTAATGCCTCTCTTTCAACAACATTTACTCTCTCTAACCCCGAAAAAATTCTTTATCCGGAAGATCAGATCACCAAACAAGATTTATTTAACTATTATGACACGATTAGTGACTCTATCTTACCTTACTTGTCACAGCGTCCTTTGACTCTAGTACGTTGCCCCGATCATTATTCTCAATGCTTTTACCAGCGCCATTATAATGAATCTACTCCTAAAGCCCTACACGCCATTGAAATTAAGTCTGAGGATTCATCAGAACAATATATTTATCTAAATGATAAAGCTGGCTTATTAAGCCTAATACAAATGGGAGTGCTGGAAATTCATCCATGGGGTAGTCTTATTTCTCATTTAGAAAAGCCAGATAGGATCATTTTTGATTTAGATCCTGGCCCTAATGTCGCTTGGGAGAAAGTAATTGCGGCTGCTTTTGATGTTAAAGAACAATTAGAACACTACAAGTTAACATCCTTTGTAAAAAGTACTGGGGGTAAAGGCTTGCATGTGGTGATTCCAATTAGACCTGAATATGAATGGGAAAAAGTAAAAAAATTTGCCTATTCTTTTGCTCAATCCTTAGAAAAACAGAAACCTAATGATTACGTCTGTACAATAAGTAAAGAGAAGCGCCAAAATAAGATTTTCATCGATTATTTGCGTAATCAATGGGCTGCAACTGCCATAGCGAATTATTCTACTCGAGCGCGTATCCATGCACCTATAGCAATTCCTTTAGCTTGGGATGAATTAAGCAGCCATAGGGAAGATAACTATTACACCATTAAAACAGTACTTAAACGACTTAGCCATTTAAAAGAAGATCCTTGGCATGATTTCTGGCTGATAAAACAGTCAATTCCCTAAAATCGACTAAAAATGGCAAAATTTAACAATAAATCATAAGGTACCCTTAGAACGTTAGATAATCATCATTAGATATCATCAAATGGCGCAACATCACGTAACTTCAGTTTCCTGCGGTAATACAAGAGGTTTAATGAACGCGTTAAATTTTTTTTAAATGAGTTCATATTTTGTCATAAATGGTGATATTCTGAGAAAAATCTTTAGGACTCATGTTCCTCACAATGGATTATCAGTTTTGTAGCAATGGATAAGGATGTAAAAATGAGATGGAAAGATCGTTTTTGGTCAGCTTGTGGTACGATTGTAAATACGACTATTGATATTACCGCCAATGCATTTAATACCTTCGGCTCTCTCGCTTGTATGGCAGGAGGAGCTGGTTTTTCCATGTCATATTCTGTTGAAGAAACGCTTAGTGCCACATATTATGCTTCAGCAAATGCTCAAGGAGGAATAACGCTCCAGGCAGCAATTCAAGACTTGCCCTATGGAGTAAATGAAACGATCGCTTTTCAGGATTTTCTCCAACATAGTGATGGAATTACTTTTAATTTGAAAAATTATCTTCAACCCGACACCATTAAAATAGTAAGTGTTATTTTATTTTCTTCGGGCACCGCGTTAAGGCTCTTGGGAGAAAATATAAAGCAATGGCAACAAAGCAGGGTTGATAAAGAATATTTTCAAAAGCATTATGGAATAGATGTCCCTTCTCCTGCAGGGAAGGAGTATTTACATGCAAGCGCAAAATCATTAGCAGGCTCAATATCTTATGGCTTTTCAAGTACGGCGATTGCTGGTCAATTACTTAATTCTGGAGTAATTGACCCAGAATACAGTATTACTTATCCTTCCAGTGGCACTCATCGCGTTAACGGGACTTATTATCAAGGGCCTGTGAATGAACTTTCTATACCGATAGACTATTTTTTTGCAAAAAATGTATCATTTGCGTTGTTCGATCAGCCCCTGTTAGCTACACTGGCAGCAAGAATCAAAGCCGTAGTCAATGCGACTTATGGTGGAGGATTATTTTTACATACTTTAGATGATAAACAAAAAAATCCAGTAGCACTTCCTGCAGCTATAGGAAGCAGTTCTCTTTTGGCTAATAGTTTTTTTTCCAAGAAGAGCATACAACTTCGGGATGACAGAATTCAGAAAGCAGTTAATGATGCCGGCATCTATTTCAGAATATAGCAATGCCCTCCTTGGAAAGTAATCGATCAGGGTGCGATCTTGAATCTTGGAGGAGTGCCAGGTTATCTTGGAAGTCCTACGCCTGATTGCTTGCAACAGGGTACACTATGAATTCTATTTAAAAATAGTTAAAGTAAGAACTTTTTCAAGGGCTTGATTCTGAAAAAGTTTATTATTATAGCCGCATTATGCTACCTGACCTCAGTTCCCACCTGGGCTAAAGCGTCTAATGGATCAAAATGCGATCCTTATACTCATTATACTTGTTTGGATAATTACTTAGAGGACGATTTTTTTACCCGTTTCGTTCGTTATTACCAACTAGAAATGGGCCATGCGTCGGCACCAACAGATCCGCATGCCCCCTCCTCTCATAGAGCAGGTTGGCCTGCTACCCCACAATCTACTCCGCCAATGCCTTTTACCGAATGGCCTTACGGGGCAACTACACCAATAGGGGTCAGTCTCCCAAATTCAGTAGATAGCCCTTTGATGTTTGGCCTTGCCAATACCGCTGCAGGCCAATGGATGGAAAAAAAGCACATCCAAATGTACGGTTGGGTCAATGGAGGTGGAAATTTCAGTAGCAATACGGTATCACCAGGAGGTAATGCCCCTATGGCCTACCTGTATACGCCTAATACCGTGCAATTGGATCAAGCGGTGATCTACATAGAACGTGTCCCCGATACAGTACAGACTAGTCATATCGATTGGGGATTTCGTCTTTCAACAATTTATGGAGAAAACTATCGTTACACCACTTCATACGGTATAGCGAGTTATCAACTATTACAGGAAAATATGGTTAATGGCTATGACTTTCCTATGATGTATGGTGAGTTATACCTTCCCAATGTAGCCGAAGGTCTAGTTCTTCGCTTTGGTCGCTTTATATCGATACCAGATATAGAAGCCCAGCTCGCTCCTAATAATTACATGTATTCGCACTCGATGAGTTACAGTTTCGACAACTATACCAATGAAGGTCTAGTGGCTAGTTTAGCAGTCACGAAAAACGTTATCTTTCAATTAGGCCTGATAGGAGGAACAGAAACGGCCGTTTGGAATATAGACAAGAAAGTAAATAACCCCGATCCCAATCCATTGTATCCCGGAGCAACCTTCTTGAAAGATCCGGGTGCCCAAGCATCTGTTCTTGCTTGTGCTCGTTTTACCTGGAATGATGGCAAAGATACTTTCTATCCCTGTATGAATGGCATTAATAACGGCTCGTGGGGTTACAATAATCTTCAATGGTATGGATTTACCTACTATCATAAATTTAACAACCGCTGGCATATTTCTTATGAAATCTATTCGCTACACCAAAACAACGTAGCTAACGTAAATAATCCCATTGCAGCAGCAGCCCTGGTAAACGGCGGCACCCCCTTTTCTCCGCAATATATGCCATTTAATGCACCCAATGGCGCTCAATGCAGTAATCCATTAGCCCCCACCTGCACCGCAACAGCCATCGGAACTGTAGCCTATATTAATTATCAATTTTCACCATTAGATAATATTTCATTTAGACCCGAATTTTATGATGATCAAGTGGGGCAACGTACTGGGGTAAAAACTCGCTACCTCAATTTTGGACTCGGCTGGCAACATTGGCTATCCCCCCAGATTGAGTTGCGCCCTGAAATTGATTTTGATTATGCGTTGGATACCAATGCGTTCAACGGGGATGCCAATGCGGGAATTGCGCCCAATAAACGCCATACTGTATTAGGAGCGATGGATATTATTGCGCATTTTTGATTTCATTCAAATATTATATATATATAATGATTGTAGGTCGGGTCCCTCGCCCATAGCCGTCAGGTTAAGGAAAAACAATGTTAACCCCCCCTCTCCCTGGCCTTCTCCCCCAAGCTGGAGAGGGGAGTTCATGTTCCAATTCCACTCAATTGGCACTAAAAGTCCCCTCACCCGCGCAAGGAATTTTAATTGAAATCAAATGCTAGATCGCGGGAGAGGGTTAGGGAGAGGGCCAAAAACGATGGTTCAGCCTTAACCTAACGGCTATAGGCCAAGGACCCTACATACTTCTTAAACTCTTTTATCAGGACATTTAAAATGACTACTACAGAATCAACGGATAATGCGATTAAACCCCAAGATAACGCCTACGATTACTCTTTCCATACACTAACCGGACATGAACCCTTACCTCTTAGCTCTTTTCGCGGTAAAGTCCTATTAATAGTGAATACCGCTTCTAAATGTGGATTCACTTCACAATATGCTGGTTTGGAAAAACTGTATGAACAGTATAAGGATAAAGGTTTAGTGATATTGGGAGTTCCTTCCAATGATTTTGGAGGACAAGAACCCGGCAATGAAGAGGAAATTACCAGTTTTTGTCAAATAAACTATGGTGTTTCATTCCCTATGACTTCAAAAGAAGTTGTTTCAGGTAAAAATGCACATCCATTTTATCTTTGGGCCAAGAAAAAATTAGGCTTCGGCTCATCACCAAAATGGAATTTCCATAAATACCTGATCGACCAGAATGGAAAACTCATCACCTATTTCTATTCCTTTACAGCTCCTAACTCATCGCGATTGATTAAGAGCATAGAAAAAGCACTTGCGGTGAAGTCTTAATAAGCGTAGGTTGGGCAATTTTTTGCCCAACATTCAATTGAATTAAAACTCATTGGCATAAGCTGCCAAAGCAGCAGTGCCACCAGTATGAAAAAAGATAATCACATCACTCTTTTTAAATCGGCCTTTTTTAATGTAATCAATCACTCCCGCCATGGCTTTACCGGTATAAACCGGCTCTAATAAAATTCCTTCGGTTTGAGCTACCAACCTGATGGCCGCAAGAGACTCAGGTGTCGTTTGCCCGTAGCCTACTCCTATATAATTCTCATCGATTTCATAAGAGCCTTTTATATGATCTGGATTAACCTGTAACAATCTACACGTGGCATCAAGAACCTGAGGTACGCGCATTTTCTCTACTGGATTTTTTACGCCAACACAAAATCCCTGAACAGTCACATCCCAATCGCTAAGGTATTTACCAATAACCAGTCCTGATTGAGTACCTCCAGTTCCGACAGCACAAATAAGATGGGTTGCATTAATATTATTTTCTTTACACTGTTGATAGGTTTCTTCTGCGGCAACCACATACCCTGTCGCACCAATTTCATTAGAACCACCTAGTGGAACTAAGTAAGGCCTAGCCCCTTCTTTTTGTAACTGTTGATACAACTGACTCATTTCTTCTTCTACATTCATTTCTTTGGATACAATATGCAGAGTTGCTCCAAAAATACGATCAAGAACAATATTTCCATTACTTTTGTATAATTCATCCTCTCTATAACGCGACTCATTGAGTACCACCACGCATTTTAAACCATACCGCGCAGCAGCTGCTGCAGTCTGACGCACATGATTAGACTGCATCCCACCGCCAGTGAGCAACGTATCGCATTGTTGCTCTAATGCATGAGCAAGCAAAAACTCCAGCTTTCTTGTTTTATTCCCCCCCGTTGCAAGCCCGGTGCAGTCATCCCTTTTCATATAAATCATAGGGCCATTAAGATAGGTAGTTAAATTTTTTAAAAAAACGAGAGGAGTGGGGAAAAAACCTAAATTGACTCTATTTAGATGCTGGTGAATGTTCATAATCCCTCATGAGTTTTACACAAACTAAGAAAATATCCATAAAAAGCATTTAAAACAAGGGCGGGGATTCAAAATATCTTAACTTAATGGCACTGATCTGATGGCCATGGATTTTTTACATACCTACACTAGCAGCACGAACTTCTTGTTCTTGTATTTCGACTTCTTTTGCTTCATTTACCTTAAGGATCACTACCTTTTTATGATATTTTTCAACAGTTTGTCTATGAGCAATACTTACAATAGTCGTGTGCTTTAATTCTTTTACCAAGCTATAAACGCGATGTTCGCTTTCCTCATCGAGTGACGCAGTTGCTTCATCCAAAAAGAGCCAATCAGGCTTTTTCAGTAATGCTCTGGCAAAGGAAATTCGTTGTTGTTGGCCGCCTGACAACTCTTTTGACCAAGAACGTTTTTCATAGAGTTTATCAATAAACTCGTCTAAGCCCCCTACTGCTTTTAATGCCGCAATATATTGCTCTTCAGTATAGGTATCTACAGATTCGGGGTAGGCTAAAACACCAATTAAAGTATCATGGGGTAATGTAGGTTTCTGCGGTAAGAAATAGAGATTCTTCCCTTGAGGCACATTAATTTTACCCTCTCCGTATTTCCATGTTCCAGCAATTGCTTTAAATAGGGTACTTTTACCCAAACCTGATGGGCCTTTAATTAAGACATGCTCACCTGCTTTAAATTTTAAATCTAAATTACGCATAATATATTGGGTACTTGATGCCTGTGGTTGCATAATGTGCAACCGTTTGATGCTCAAGGTATCCTTATTTTTTTCTTTAACCACAATAGACTTAGGATTCGAAGCTAAACCCTCTGCTTCCATTGCATGGTTCAATTCAGTAATCCGTTCTACATTGCTCTCGTAAGTGGCAAGATTTTCATAACTATTAGCAAACCAACTCAAAGAAGAACTCACTCGCTCAAAAGCCATCCCTACCTGCATCAACTGCGCTAACTCAATCAGTCCTGAAAAATAGAGAGGTGCAGCAAGTAAAGTAGGTAAGATCTGATAGATCTGCATGTAAAAATTTTGAAAGGCAACGAGCTTTGTTTGGATGTACAGTTTTAGGGTAGTAATATCATAAATGTCTTGGATCCTAGTCACTAAGGTTCTCTGATAGTATTTTTCTCCCTGTTCTTGGGCAATATTTTCTGCATCATTATTAAGTACATCTAAATCTTGTCTTAAATCAGCTTCAGCGCACTCCTCTTGTTTATTCGTTTCAGCTAACGATTTTCCAATATAATAAGTAGCGACAGTAGCAAGTACGGCAGTAAGCAGAGCAACCCAGACTAAATAACCAGGAATAACAATATTAAAACCGAAAAGCACGAATGATAAAGCGCCCCCAACAACCCATAATGTACCAACAAAAGCGCCTAGACTAAGTACAGAATGTAACAAATCAAAGCTTAAAGATAGGGTTAGATCAACAAAAGATTTAATATCTTCTTGCACACGTTGTGAAATATTTTCAATTTGAGAGGAAAAACGTTTTAAATCCAAATAGTTATTTTCACCATCAAATAGTTTGCCGAGAATTTTCTGCGTTAGCCAATTTCGCCACAGTATAGAGAGATTACCTATAAGATAATCTTTTAAAACATAAGTACCAACTAAAGCGCCAAGCATCAACGCAAATTGCCCCATACAGATAAGAAATGCCGTCAGCTCTTTTGCAGCAAGGGCGGCCCAAAAACCTGCTGACCACCAACCAAAAAGAGTCATTAAGGCAACTATGCTTATCACACAAAGTGTTATTCCTATGAGAAGTGACCAAGCAACGAGTTTTTGATCTGAATCGATAAAATAGTCTTTTATCAATGCAAAAACATTCTGCCAATTCGTTTGTTTTGAGACTTCTGTCTTATTATGCTCTGCCATGGGATGATATTTTGCGAATAATTAGCTTGCAGTAAAAACTGCATTTTAAATTTTTTCCCAAAAAAGTCAATTTTAATCCATTTTTTATTTTATTTTTCCATTTGCGTTAAAAATAGAACGAAATTCTCCAAATAAAATAATTTCCTAGTCAAATTTTAAAGAAGAGCATATTATCCTAGTTCGATCGTTTGTCCCCAGTTAGCTAGCAATACAATTATCATGTCAATTCAGCAAGATGGTAAAATCACAACCTCACGCAAAATAATCCATATCGATATGGATTGTTTTTATGCAGCCATTGAAATCAGAGACAATCCCCTTTTGAACAATAAGCCCGTTGCAGTAGGAGGTTCAGCAAATCAACGCGGTGTCTTATGTACCTGTAATTATATTGCTCGTAAATATGGTGTTCATTCCGCCATGCCTACCGCAATGGCTTATAGACTCTGCCCTAATTTAATCGTCTTACCAGTCAATATGCCTAAATATAGGCAAATTTCTTCAGCAATAAAGAATATTTTTCATCAGTTTACCGACTTGGTAGAGCCATTAGCACTAGATGAGGCCTTTCTTGATGTCTCTAATTCTCCTCATTGTCAAGGCAGTGCTACCCTCATAGCTCAAACAATTCAAAAAAAAATTTTTACAGAGCACCAACTAACTGCTTCCGCAGGAGTTGCACCCAATAAATTTTTAGCGAAAATTGCCAGTGCTTGGAATAAGCCCAATGGGTTATTCGTCATTACCCCAGAACAGGTGAGTGAATTTGTTAAAACACTTCCTATCAATAAGCTATTTGGGGTAGGTAAGGTGACCACCTTAAAATTAAATCAGTTCAACATTTTTACTTGTAATGATTTGTATCAGTACTCTTTAGAATTCTTAATAAAGCATTTCGGAAAATTAGGGCAGCAATTATATTATCAATCTCGAGGCATTGATAACCGCCCAGTCCAACCACATCGGTTACGTAAATCATTAAGTGTGGAACGTACGCTACAACATGATATTGTTGCTCCAGAAGAAGCAATCAAAATAATTTGTGAACTTTATCAATCATTAATCATACGTTTACAGGAGTACGCGGCGGATTTATCAATAAAAAATCAGTTTATTAAGGTAAAAAGTAGTGACTTTAAATTAGCGTCAGCGGAAATTAAAAGCAGTCAACTCGATTTAGAAGCTTATATTGATCTATTCCACAAAATTAATCTAAATCATCCTAAGCCAATCCGACTGCTTGGGATTGGCGTTCACTTTCAGCATAATACCGCTGAAGAACGTCAACTTAAGCTTTTGTAACGTAGGTTAAGATGAAAAGCGTTACAAAAGTTCCACTTACTGACGTGCGTGGCTCGGATAAGAAGTTATATAATCCAAGCCACAATTAAAAATCCAAGCCGCGACTGTGAGAAGGAGCGGGTACTGAGGATAGTGACATTACACAGGCCTAAAGAAGTTTATTCCAGACCATAGATTTGATTTAGAATACTATCTATTCCTTTTTGCAGTGAAGGGAGCTCTTTTGCCGTCTTACATTTCATTTCATAAGCACTGCGCAATAATCTATAGGAGCGATGCAAATCAGTTCTGGCACTAAACCAATATTCTTTTAATATAAATTGACCACTATTTTCTACCAACATAGCAGACTCTTTAATAACAGAAGCACAGTGCTTTCTTTGTTCTGCGTCTATTAGTTGCTCGATTTTGTGCGCTAATTCATCACATTGTTTTGCTAAAAAGGGTTTGTCAATTTCAGACCAACTACCTACTGAAAATGAAGACAATAATAAAAAAGAAGTGCTAAGTATGAACTTTTTTAGCATGAAATAATCCTTTAAAAGTGAGTTTCCAATTATTGCGTCGGGATTGTGACATGGCATTTTTAACTTTTCAATCCTTTGTCATGAGAAAAAAGGCCCCCTTTCCAAACTCGCTGAAGGAGGGGGCTATTAAAATTATATTTTATCCAAATGTCATGGAATTATTATCAACATCGTCTTGCTCAGTAGAGAAAAATGATTCAACATTGAACTCTTCATTAACAGCCTGCGTATTCATTGCTAATTCCATTTCATACCCAGAGAATAGCTCCATATCAGTGGCAGACATACCGGAGAAAGGAATATATGTTGCATCCTTAACAAATGATAAACCACTTTCTTTATCACTGATGGGCTCTGGTGAAGATGCATCCATTGAGGAAACAAGGCTTGTCCGCGCCAACTCTGCAAGTGTAGCGTTAATTAACGCCAAAGATGAAGGATATACTTTTGCAGAGCGTTGTAATTTTGCTGAAAACTCGCTAAGGTCTTTGCACGCAGTTGTTTTTGTACTTTCAAGATAAGAGACAACATTTTCTTTATCTTCAAAATCATCTGCCTGACGAATAAGATTATTCACTATAGTCATCACACCATCACAGTATTTTTTTAATAACCTATGGGTTTCTAGATGAGGGGCAGAAAAAAAACGGGTATGTCCTTTATGACTATTCCCTACTAAATCATCATAAGCGCTCACCACCTGCTCATCCCAATAAGCATCATATCTGTCTTTGAATGCTGAACTGTTAAATTTCATTATGTGATCCTACTAAAGTTAATAAAGAGTACATTTTAATCAAAATTTATTAAGATAATATTAAAATTAAACTAAAATCATATTTTCTTTTAATTGTTAACTTAAAGTATTTTCATAAATTGTCTTTATAAACAATAAATTACAATTTTTAAGTGAATTACTGGAAAAAACCAGCAGTTGCCCCTTTATTGATAAGGACTTAAATATGTAAGGGATTAGTTTCTTTTAAACCACGACACCTATCTGATACGTTGAAATTTGGAGCTATTTTGATGATGTTGATTGAATGGAAATTGTGCCAGTTGATTCTTTTATATAGATCATTATCAAATTCAAAAGAATAACAAAAGGTCTTAGCTTTGTTATTGCCATAAAGATCGATACCTACTAAGTAGGTGGCAACATAAATTCGTTCTGTATTAGGATGTCGAGCATAATAATTTCTAATGAGTGTTACAGCATAAGGAATTGAAACAAAAGCAGCTAATAAAGGTTGATAAATTTCTATTTCTGCTTTTGATAAATTGCGATCAATTAATCCAGATTTTTGTAACCGAGGAATAAGCTTCACTACTTTACTTTGATCCACAAAGATAAATAATTTTTGTTGGGTAAACTCGTGAGTCATGGCTCCATTATTCATTTGTCGTTCATGGAGTTGAGTGTTCGCTTCTACAAAAGAAGTTAGTGCCAAAAGAATTAAAGATCCAATTGCCAACAATAATCTCTTCATGGTTCATCCTTGAAAAAGCCCTACGTCGCTTTAGTGTAAATTATAGTGGATATATTCATCATATCCAGTAACACATTGTTGGGCTAAGGCTCAACAAATTATTATTGCGCAAAAATAAAACTTAATGTAACATGTAATCTCATAGCTAATAGATAGTACGTTAGCTAGAGCGACCTATCTTTTCCTCAAGGATGAAAGGAAAACTGGTACATTCCTAGTCTTAATTAGTAAGCGGGTTTGTCGCTGAGGTAAAAAACAGATGAAAATATGTTTTCATTATGCTTTAGTTCGGCGAAATAACTTTGTGCAATTACTTTTTTAAGCATTTTCTGTTTCTTGCCTCCTATATTGAATATTATAGTGAGACTCTTAATGAAACGAACAAAACCCCATGTACCAGAGCACTCTTTAAAACTTGATCGCAGAAAAAAATATGCTACTAAGATACTAATTATCTTAGTAGGTAAATATGAACCTAATGGAAGTTATATAAAATTTAATCCAGAAGATCCTGTGCATGTTCAATGTCCCAAAAGAGAAATAAAACAAGGGACATTCAACCGTAAACGTGAACGAGCATTAAATAAGTAACCGTTCACCCAATGGCGTCAATATGATCATTTATCACACAAATAGTCTAGAATTTACTGGAACATCTTAAAAAGGAGTTTTTCATGAAAAGGATATTCTATAGTGGATTAATCGGGTTATTTATTTTTGCAAGCCCAGCAACATTTGCCTATCATCACCATCACCATGGCTATCATCATCACCATTATGGACATAAGCACCACACACCTCCTGGATGGCACCATGGATTAAAAAAGGGATGGCACGGAAGGCCAGTACCACCAAGCCACCACTAGAGCTCTTGTGTATTGGCGCAATTGCAACGCCTAAGAGTGCATACTAATATTGACAATTAATAAATAAAACAGACAAGGAAGCTCCTATGATCAAAGCTAAAGGCTATGCAGCACAGTCAGCACAAAGCCCTCTAGAACCATTTTCTTTCGAACGTCGAAACCTAAGCTCTCAAGACGTTCATATTGAAATTCTTTACTGCGGTGTATGCCATTCTGATCTACATACCGTGCGTAATGAGTGGGGTAACAGCGTTTATCCTGTGGTTCCTGGACATGAAATTGTTGGCAAAGTAATCAAAGTTGGTGATCAAGTCAAAAAATTTAAGGCCGGTGATATTGTCAACCGCCGAGTTAATTGACCCCTCCCTCCGCCGAGCTAATTGACCCCCTTAGCCGAATTTTGCATAACTGAAACCCTACCTAATTAAATAAAAATTTTTCTACTTCTACGATACATTGATTTATAGAAGGAAAAGATTTTTCTTTTTGTTTTTAAAAATTAAAATTTGTTGATTGAGCCTGGTGGGCCCACGTGAATAACGTGGATAACGGGTTTTTAGTTATCCATGTTATTCATGTAGTCCACAGGCGGTTTTTAGCTTTCTTTATTCATTGTTGGTCTCATTTTCTTTCTAAATGATTCATCCGTGGTTAATGCAATATGGTAGGCTTGGTGTGCTAATCGATCCATACTGGCATTAGCCATGACAGGATCTGGGCGGGATTTTACGGTCCCTGCCTTTTGCCGCCATTTTGAAAAAAAATTAGACAGGGAACTTGCCAATAATATCTTCATATTCAGTTTGTGCGTCAGAAAGTGATAATTTTGAGTAAATTTCAAGCGATTTTCTACTTTCGTGACCTGAATAAGGTTGTATTAATGCATCATCAATTCCCTGTTTCTTAAGCCAAGTAAATAAAAAGTGTCGTAGTTTGTGCGGCGAAATCGAATGTTCCATGCCTGCCTCTTTGGAATAATTCTCAAGAATCTTCCTAATGGCGCGGTCAGTATAAGGCTTTTTCCAAGTGGATTCAAATAGATGAACTCCTCCTTTTTCGCGCATATTATGAACATGTATTGC
>DAIAOV010000081.1:0-6161 GCA_027437055.1 Legionella sp.
ATGCTTCATTTGTTCCTTTATTATTTGATAAGTCCAATCTTTTAGAATCGGATAATAGAGGGAAAGGAATCTTGAATGATAGTTCTTATCGCATAGTAAGAACTGTATTTGATAAGCGCAACAGACCAGAATCTAATTTAGTAGTTGGTGAAATCATTACTTTTCAAGGGGGGTGGTCAAGTTATCCCTCTCATTATCACGAGCAACCGGAGATTTATCATTACCGTTTTTCTGAACCACAAGGTTATGCATTTGGTGAATGTGGGAAAGAGGTATTACGTATAGAGAATTATGATACTTATCAAATTGTGAATGGCCAGACTCATGCCCATTGTGCTGCTCCTGGCTATGCACTTTATACACTCTGGTTTATACGTCATTTAAAAGATGTTCCTTATATTAATCCAACTTTTATTAAGGAACATGAGTGGACACGAACAAAAAATGCCAATAATCGAGTATGGAAAGGAGTCAATGAATAAAAATGAAAATTAAATTAACTATGGCTCAAGCGTTAATACGATTCTTAGTAAATCAATATGTAGTTCTGGATGGCCAAAAACATCAGTTGATTAAAGGAATATTTGGTATTTTTGGACATGGTAATGTAACTGGTTTAGGTGAGGCCCTTGAATATGATAACTACGGTTTAACTTATTATCAGGGACATAATGAACAAGGAATGGCTCATGCTGCTACTGCCTATGCGAAACAAAAAAATAGATTAGGTATTTTTGCTTGCACCTCTTCTATAGGACCTGGTGCTACCAATATGATTACTGCCGCAGCTACGGCTACTACTAATAGGATCCCATTGTTATTATTACCTGGAGATATATTCAGTTGTCGTCAGCCTGATCCGGTGCTTCAGCAACTTGAAGTACCCCATGATTATACTTTATCCGTCAACGATTGTTTTAAGCCGGTGAGTAGATATTGGGATAGGATTATTAGACCAGAGCAATTAATGACTGCCTGTATTAATGCAATGAGAGTCTTAACTGATCCAGTTGAAACTGGGGCTGTAACCTTATGCTTGCCACAAGATGTTCAGTCAGAGGCTTATGATTATGAGGAGTCATTTTTTGCCGAACGTCTTTGGCATATTGATAGAGAACCAGTAAGCAGACGTGCTCTTGATGAGGCGACGCACTTTCTACTTAAAGCCCAAAAGCCATTAATTATTGCGGGTGGAGGAGTTCACTATTCATTCGCTACAGATGTTTTATCTCAATTTGCAGAAAAGCACAAAATTCCCGTTGCAGAAACTCAAGCGGGAAAGAGCGCATTGCCTGCAAGCCATCCAATGAACGTGGGAGGAATAGGAGTAACAGGCTCGGAAGTGGCGAACTCCTTAGCAGCACATGCTGACGTTATTCTCGTGGTAGGTTCACGGTTACAAGATTTTACCACAGCATCTAAATGGGGATTCAAAAATGAATCCTGTCGCATAATTCACCTTAATGTCTCCCGTTTTGACGCAGTAAAAATGAATGCTTTGATGTTGAAAGGAGATGCAAAATTAGGTCTTGAACAATTAGGGAAAACATTAGCGAGTTATCAATCTCCCCAAGACTACCAACACATGATAAAGCATTATCAAAATGAATGGCAGTTGGAGTTAAAACGTATTGTTTCCCTTGCCTCTCATTCGGATGAGGGACTATCTCAAATCAAGCTCCTAAGTCTGTTGAACAATAGGGTGACAGAAGATGATGTAATTATTTGTGCCTCAGGTAGTCTTCCTGGGGATTTGCATCGTATCTGGCAATCCAAAAAAGCAAAAGATTACCATTTAGAATATGCTTACTCATGCATGGGGTATGAGGTTGCTGCCGGTTTAGGGGTACGGCTGGCAAAAGAAAAGCAATTTGGTGAAGTATATGTTTTAGTTGGTGATGGCAGTTTCATTATGATGCATTCAGAGCTACTGACCTGTATTCAAGAGCATCAAAAAATAACGATTATTATTTTTAATAATCATGGTTTTCAATGCATTAGAAATTTACAAGAAAGCAATGGAAGTCAAGGTTTTGGTAATGAGTTTCGTTATAGACAGGATAAGACTAATAGACTAACAGGGGATTATTTACCTATAGATTTTTGTAAGTATGCTGAAGGATTAGGAGCTAAAACTTTTTTTGTAGATTCTTATGAGCAATTAGAAGGGACACTAGACATTGCTCGAAATGAGCAACAATCTTCAGTCATTGTGTTACCAGTATTATCTAAAACAATGAGTAATGGGTATCAGACTTGGTGGCGAGTCGCTGTTGCAGAGGTATCCAATTCTGAAGAGGTTACCAAAGCACATCAGGAAATGATTCATCAGTTAAAACAAGTTAGAGAATATTAGACCAGCAATTCGTGTTTTGAGAGCCCCGTGCCAGCAAGGAAAGTAATCTCCCAATCTTTTTAAAGCCATACTGGCGCTCTCGGATGCCATCCATGGCATCCAAAAGTTGGGGATTACTCTCCTCGCGATCTAGATCGTAAGAGAATGTGGGAATTGCTAATATTAGACTTTTATTTTGAGCAAGGAATTATTATGAGTATTAGATTAGGGATTGCGCCGATCAATTGGTGTAATGATGACGATCCTCAATTAGGTAAGGATATTAGCTTTGAACAATGTATTAATGAAATGTCTATAGCGGGGTATGTTGGTACCGAGTTAGGGAATAAATATCCTCGGGATGTTTCTGTTTTAAAAAAAGCATTAAATGATAAGGGACTACAACTATCCAGCGCTTGGTTTAGTACGTTCTTTACTGAAGCTGAGCAATATGAAAATACTCTGTCTCGGTTTATGGAGCATTTAAGTTTTATGCGCGCCATGGGGGCATCGTTTATTAATATTTGTGAATGTGGGCATGCTATTCAAGGAACAAAATTACCTATTCTAAGTCCGCATAAACCTGAGTTTAGTGAGAATCAATGGCAAAATCTTATTCAGGGATTGCATGCTATTGGTCGTATTGCTTATGATTTTAACATACGTCTTGTTTATCATTATCATGCAGGTACAGGCGTTTTTTATGAAAATGAAATTGATTTTTTAATGGAAAATACTAGTCCTCAATTAATTTCTTTATTGCTTGATACGGGGCACGCCGCATTTGCGGGTATTGATTCATGTGATCTAATTAATAAATACAATAGCCGTATTTTATACGTTCATTTAAAAGATATTCGTGCTGAAGTACTAAAGCATGTTGCAAAAGAGCAAATGAATTTTATGGATGCTGTGCGAGCCGGGGTCTTTACTGTTCCTGGGGATGGGGCTCTTAACTTTTCTGCTATAGTCAGGGCATTGCAGCAATATCAATATTCTGGTTGGATGATTGTTGAAGCAGAACAGGATCCGGTTAAAGCTCCCCCTTTGGAGTATGCGCGAAAGGCTTATGATACTTTGTTGCAGTATTTATAGGTTTTTGAATTGCCGACGAAAGTCGGCATCCATAAAATGTTTAAAATCGACTTATAACTTAGTGTAATTCCCTGGTTTTCGAGGGACTGGTAGCTCAATGACATCTGACTCATCTGGTAGTAGCTCATTGAGTTCAACTTCCTCAGAGAATAAGCGCTCATCTATTTGTGCTAAGACATGGTCCATAGTCGTTGGGATTTGCAGATTTAACCTGATAATTAACTCTTTAAAAAAGTGACCATGTTCTGTCGAAAATATAGGTTGTTTAAAATTATAAACATTCTCCCAGTGTGATATTTCTGACAGTTTTTGTTTTGGTAATCTTCCGCATGCCAATTGATAGAGCGTAGTTGCTAATGTTTGAGATTGGAGTAATTCCAAATTGATCTGCTTGTTATTATACACCGTAGACTGATAATAAATTTGACTCGTATTGGTCTTATTGCTTTCAACATTAGATTGACGCGATTGAATTAATCCTTTGATATCACTAATAGCAATATCATTCCCATCAAGTAGAATGTTGCTTGGCTTTAGATCAGTATACCAAATATGATGTTCATTAATAGTGATAAAAAACAAAATTAATTTTTTTGCGTAGCCAAGAAGTATTTTATTAAACTCTTCATCAGTTAGCACTCCGTTTTCTTTTTGATCACGTAAATTGCCGAAATGATCTTGTAAATTACCGTTAGGGTAAAATTTACTGTACTCCATATAAGTTATTTCATGACCATCATCTTCTATCTTTTCTAGTAAATAGGGTTGGGGGATTTGGGGGATCTTTTCACTATAAAGTGCACGAATATTGCGAGGAGACTTATTGGTAGACTCTTCAGCTTTGTTCATTCTCAGAAATCGAATAATGAAGCATTGGTCATTGCTCGTTACTTTAACTATAGGATTATTGCCTCCTTCCAATGAATGTACTGCGATTTTCTCATTCGTTTCTAGTAGCTTCTCTTCTATTAACGCTTTAAAACTGTCTTTTCCACTATACTGTTCATAAATTGTACCTAATTTTGTTGCCTCTGATAATTCACTAACATGGATGATTAATTGAATTTTTTCTTTAACCTCAGCAATATCGTTATCTACAAACCATTGTCGAATTACTTTGGAAAGATTTTTTTCACCCTGCAGTTTTTGATGATAAGCAATTAGTTTATTAACATACTCTAAAGCTTTTTCAGGTTGCGACTGATAATACTTGTTTATTTTTTCGGCATAGTAATTTATTTTATTGATGTGACGACGTTTATTGCTTAAAAAGCCACCGCTTGATTTCATTAATGTAAGCATCATTCCCTAATCCTTTAATAAGTCCTTTATGGTTTAAATATAGACTATATGATATATATTTGTTTGTTATGGATTTGTATTGTTCTTGCCAGAAAGGGAATAAAAAATTAGGAACTCAGTAAATTTTGTTCTACTATATGAAAGCTAATATCTTAACAAATCGGAGAATAAGGATGTTACATAGGGATAAAATAGTTCAATCAGCCGTAGCTGCTTTTATTGCTCTATCGGCTTCAAACGCGGCCTTAGCTGAAATAGCTCCTGATACTACCGCAACAGAAAAGTGCTATGGGATAGTTAAAATGGGGATGAATGATTGTGCTACTGCTACAGCTTCTTGTGCTGGTTCATCTACCAAAGATAAGCAAAAAGATGCATTCCTCATTATGCCTAAGGGATTGTGCGAAAAAATTGTTGGTGGCTCTTTAGAAGCAGGAAAATAAAACGTTATTCTTGGTTGATACAGTAGCTATAGCGACAAAAATCATAGAAAAATATATAAAGGGAATGAATATGAAGAACATTTTATTTAATTTAGTTACATTTCTTATAACACTTTTTTCTTTTTCCACGTTAACCCACGCTGCTCCGGAGACTTTTACTTTAGATAATAAGCACACCTATGTATTATGGACTATTAAGCATCTAGGGTTTTCCACTCAAGCAGGTAAATGGTATGCCAGTGGTCAACTGGTACTTGATAAAGAACACCCTGATCAAAGTAAAGTAAATGCTACCATCAAAATTGCAGATATAGCGACTGGTTTGCCTGATCTGGACAAGCACCTCAAAGGTAAATTGTTTTTTGATAGCGATAAATTTCCTACTGCTACCTTTGTTAGTGATAAAGTAGATGTTTTAAACGAAAACACAGCAAAAGTTCATGGAATGCTTACTGTTCATGGAGTTACTAAGCCTGTAACTCTCGATGTAACCTTGAATAAAGTTGGTATAAGTCCAATCACTAATAAAAATACGGTTGGTTTTACTGCATCAACAACTATTAAACGTTCAGATTTTGGAATTAAAACTCTGTTACCTGAATTAGGTGATGATGTGACTATTCAAATTGGGGCCGAAGCATATCAAGATAAAAAATAGGATAAAAAATGCTAATAACAAATACCACTACGCGTTTTGGCTTAGTTACTATTGTACTGCATTGGCTGATAGCACTTTTGATCATTGGCCTGTTGGCATTGGGCTTATATATGGTTAGGTTGCCTATTAGCCTGGAAAAATTAAAACTTTATGGATGGCATAAGGAATACGGTTTTTTAGTACTTTTTTTAGCAATTTTCAGATTTATGTGGCGTTTGAGTAATGAATTGCCTGAGTTGGATTTACCGTGGCTTGAAAAAATTGCAGCGCGGGCCATGCATTGGGCCTTCTATGGGTTTATGTTTGCTATGCCTATTAGCGGTTGGTT
>DAIAOV010000081.1:6171-13705 GCA_027437055.1 Legionella sp.
CTTCAGCTGCTGGACTTCCGGCATCATTTTTCGGTTTATTTACTTTACCTAATTTAATTGCTGCAAATGAGCAACACCGTGTTTTTTTTGAGTGGGTACATGAATGGTTGGGTTATGCGTTAATTGCTGCTATCGCAATGCATACAGCAGCTGCTTTAAAACACCATTTTATTAACAAAGATAATATATTACGGAGAATGATTACATGGAATTAATGAGACGTTTTTCCCTTGTTGTATTAATGCTTATGGGTAATTCTATAGCAAGCGCTAATAATTTACCTGAATGGCAAATAAACCCAGATGATAGTGAGCTTTCTTTTACTGCGACTCAAAATGATGCTCCTTTTACTGGATCGTTTAAAAAATTTTCTGGTGAAATTTTTGTAGATCCCTCTAACTATAAAGCAAGCTCGATCCACATAGTAGTGGATATGAACTCTCTAACTGCATCTTATGCGGATTTAGTTACTACGCTACAAACTCCTGATTGGTTTGATATTAAAATGTTCCCTAAAGCGGAGTTCAAAGCAACTAAATTTAATAAAACTGGTGATAAAACCTATGAAGCTATGGGTTCATTAACTATAAGAGATAAAACACAACCAGTAACTTTAACGTTTACCGCAGAAGAGTCTCCGAAAAATCACGCTGTAGTTGAGGGACATACAACGCTTAAACGCACTGCCTTTGGAGTAGGGCAAGGTGATTGGGCTAGTACTAATGAAATCAAAGATGATGTAGCCGTTCACTTTAAGGTGGTTGCAACACGCAAAAATTAAGTTAGGTCCATAGCCGTCAACATAAGGGCTTTGGATCCCCATAGGTAGGTTGGGTTAGCGCAGCGTAATCCAACAAAATACCCCCGAAAGAGCCGTTTTCATTTAATTTTGACGGTTCAATAATAAAATCATCACGATAATGAATAAATTTCGATGTATCTTGTTGACTATGTTTTTCTGAATGTATTTGAGCTAATAAATGATGTGTGGTAGCCAAAGAAACTAAATAGGAGGTTAAAGGGATAATGGATGCTATAACCATCAGAACAATAATGGCCCTTATACTGACTATTTTGTTAGAGCTATTGGCATATTGGCTGTTTATCAAAAGAAAAATACCTGAAAATGAGCGCTGGGTTTGGGTTCTATTTATTATAGGACTAAATCTATTTACTAATCCAATAGCTCATTTTTTTTATTATTTTCTGGGCACTTATATCTTGGTGGGGTTCAGTTGGATTATTACTGAATCATTGGTAGTGCTCACTGAAGCCTTACTGATTAATCTTGTCATGAGGGAAACCTTAAAAAACTCTATAATTTATTCATTGATCTTAAATGGAGTATCTATAGTGCTGGGAGAGTACATATGGTGGGGTTTATATTTATTACATTAAGTCTGTTTTTTATTTTTTATTCATTAAGTAGTTATGCGGATTTGATTGTTGAACCTTGGAGTGCTCCGGGGTCTACTAGTTTTTTAAGTGGTCCTTCAATTGTACTAGGAATTGTTATTGTTTGTGGTGTGATTATTTTATTGCTAATTGCTTATTATATGCGCAAAAAATAGCCGCATCTATGCGATAGAAGCATGTCATAGAAAATAAAGTAGATGAGATATTTATCATTTATTAACAAAAGAAGACAATTTAGATCTTGCAAAATGTCCACAAAATGAGCATAATGTACGTCAAAGAACTATACTTTTTAGAGTATGGGAGTATAAAATATGCCAGCGAATGATAATTCAGAAACTACTACAACTCAGCAATCTGATGAAATATATCTTTTTTTACTTGATGTATTAAAAAAACAACTTGACAAGTTGTTATCAGACAAGCTGCAGAAACAAAAGACAGGTGTTCCCTTTATTAATTTTCAAAACGAACCCCCACAAGTAGTTTCAATTAAAAAAGTAATCAATGCCATATATTATACAGAAGAGGCTTTAAAAAATTATAATAACCTAGGTTTTGCTAATGCTGTGTATAAAGGGCCAAAAGCGCTCTATCAAGTTTATAAATCCTTATCTGCACTCGATGATGCAACTCCGGGAGTAAGAGAAGTCATTATCCAAAACTATCATGTTATAGAGCCTCTATACTCCAAGGCTTATAACATAGTTAAAGACTCAGGATGGATGGATAAATTTATTGAACTGGATAAAACCGAAAAAGTTTCCAAAGTTGTAGGTGAGGGTATTTCATTATTAGGTTCAGATGTAGACAAATGGAATAATGCTAATCCGCTTATTGCGACTTTTGGCAAAATAGCACAATTAATGCAAAGCATGGCTGCTGTGCAAGATAAAGCTACGACAGAGCAGGATAAAACAAAGGAAATAGAACTCATTCGTTCAATATTAGATGATTTAGATAATAATGCGTTTATTAGTCAATTATCAATTTCAGATTTTGAGGATGCAAAGGCTGTACAGGATTTACTAACATGGTTTAAAGACATTCAGGAAGATGGATTTGCTTTTACAAAAGGCTCTATAGAACAGTATATTTCTAAGGCCAATACTTTTTTGCCTAAATTAATAATGCTGGCTGATCAATTAGAAAGACAAAATTATTTAAAGCCAGGATTGTTATCTAAACAGCTTTGTTCTAATGCCGATTATTTGGCAAAAGAAATGAATCAATTGCTTGATTCTGATGGTACTTATCAAATTACACAACGAGTGCATACAATGAGTTCTTTGTTGCCGCTTAGAGAGCAACAAATTGATGAAGCCGAAACAAAAAGTGTGCAGATAATTGTAACTGCTGAAGAACAAAGAGATGCAATAGCTAAATTTTTCTGGATTCTTGATAATTATAAAGGAAAAGCATTTTCTGAAATTATTGAATCTGACCGAGATACATTACGTGGAGTTTATCCTAAAGTACAAATGCTGATAGCCCATGCGGATCTGAAACTAGAAAATGCATTAACTGCAGCTTTAAATACTAGAGGCCCAGAAAAAATTGAAGATAAACCAAAAACATGGTGGCAAAGCGTTACAAGTGGCATTGGTTATGCTGCTAGTTTTGCATATGATTATGAAGTCAATAGGTTGTTAGCAACAAGGCCTTTCATCAATAAGTCTATTGAGACTCAGATTAATACTGAACAATTTAAAGTAATGATCGCTGAGAAATCTCGTGATAATGTTCAACTGCCTCAAGAAGTGGTGCAAGAACCTAGTGGAAAACAATCCACTCTTGAAGAAAGGACTGTGAAACGGATTGCTGCAATTAAAAATAATCTAAAAGGACAAGTTCGTGAGGAAGTGGTCATTCCTGATCATTTTGAGCCAGTACAGACGGCTCAATTAAACAATTTGTTAGGGACACTCACTTACATACAGACTCTAAAGTTATCCGAAAAAGTGAAAGAATCACGAGAAGCTTTAACCACTTTAGTAAGGCGTCATATCGCTAAAGAAAAAGAGAACTCCTTAAGTACTCCTCATGTAGTTATTGATAAAAGCGCGGAGATACACGAGCAAATTCGAAAAGTTGAGCATGATTTAGAGCAATTAGAAAAGTCATTAGCTTATTTTGAAAGTGTTAATCTTAGACGTTGGGGGCTTACAATCCGCGTACGGACTTATACTGTCATAGCATCAGCTGCTGATAATTTGAGGCTTAATATACTAGCACTTTCTCCAGACACACAAAAAATATTAGCACCTATATTAAAACAAGTTACGTCTTTGGGTTCAACTTTATCAAATAGCGATTATAGATCTCTTGATGTATCTGCCGTTGAGCATTTAAACAAGGAGGTAATAACTCTTCCTAAAGAAAGTGTAAAAAAACAACCCATTGAGCCAAGTATTGTAGTAGAAAAAACTCAAGTTGAGACTGTAATTGATGCTCATAAAAAGACAGGGGATCAAGAACCTGAGCTACTAGGAAGCACAGTAACTCCTGTGGTAAGTCCTGTAACGTCTGTGATAAATACAGCAACCTCTGTGGTAAGTCCTGTAACTCAGATAGAGCAGCTTGAAACTTCTTCTAAACCTACCATTAAAATAGATTATGTTAAAAAAATTGCAGAGGCTAGAGAGGGGTTATTAACTAAATATAAATCAACCCTTTCTGAGCCTTTATCTGTCAGCTTACTGGAGCAACAAGAGGAAGGCGTTCCTTTTATCAATATAGACGATGATGCACCTCAGATTGCTGCGCTGAAAAAAATGATTAACAGTTTATATTATGCAGAAGCAGCAATAAAAATATGGCAAGAGATTGATACCAGTACTACTTTTAATAAATTAGCTGCTGCCCATCAAGGTCTTGCTGCTTTATCGCAACTTTATAAGTCTTTGCAATTGTTTACTGAAGTGAGTTCTGAAGGGCAAAATCTGATTCGTGAGAATTATGATTTAATTAAACCTGTAATCAGCTGTGCGAAGGATATGATTGGTGAGGGGCAATGGGCTAGTCAGTTTAAAGGGATGGAGTGGGTTAAAACGATGGGGAGTACTCTTGGTCAAATAGTTGCTTCCGGACAGTCGCCTCCTGATGACAAAACCCAAACTGCTTCGTTAGTAAATTTGCTATCAGAATTACCCGCTGTAATGAATAATATGGCTAATCTAGCGGGAGCTGATGAAGAGGTGTCTGCAAGCAGCTTAAGAATAAGCCAGGAAAGGATAGATGCCATTAGTAAGGTATTGGAGTTACTTTTTGAAGAGAACTCTTCTTTATTAAATATATTCAAGGGGCCTCAAGCAATTCTTGGCCTTATAGAATTAAATAAAAAATTTCAAAAAGAAACTACGAATCTACAAGAGGCCACTCTAAGATATTATCAAGAATGGCTAAAAGATCGTTATCCAGACTTATTGGTCATGCTCGATGAAATAGAAACGCGTCACTATTTGAAACCAGGAACCTTATCAGGACCTATCATTCTTGAAGTAGATAAGCTTAATGAAAAATTAAATGAGGTTATTCAATCAAAACCACCCACCAGTAAATTAAAATTAATTGAGCTTTCATCAGACTTAGCACCCATTAGAAAAATGAACATGGATATCAAAAAGATCGAACATTGGAATGAGTCATTTCAATATGAAGATCAACTAGCATCAGCGCAATTATTTTTCGAAACCTTGCGCAAATATTCAGGTAAATCATTTGCAGATATTACTTCTGAAGATAAATTAGTATTACGACAAAATTTTGCTCATATCCAATTAGCAATAGCTAATAATAATCTAGATTTAGCAAACGAATGTGTTATCGCATTGAATCAACTTGAAACAGTAGACCCAAAACAATGGGTTGGAGTGAAGGTTTCAATTGAGCAAATACTAAAACAAGAGAAAGCCGTACAGAACTCCATAACACAAAGATATAATGCTGTGTTATTAAAAATTAAAGTGATTGACAATGCGGTAGAACATATAAGATTCTCAGCAGGCTCATCATTTAAGTTTTCGTCCGAAGAACCATCAGTTGAAGCTTTACGCCAAAATTATTTATTGGCTCAAAAAAATAAACCTCAAGTAGGATCTGGAGAATTAAAACCGATTACCCCGACCTCTTTATCCAATGTTCGAGGGAATTTAGTGTTTATACAGCAGTTAAAAATATCTTCTACCATCGAGGACATGCGAGAAAAATTTAGTCAAGTAACGAAGGATAGATTTTCTAGTTTGGTCCAGGTCTATTTGAAAAAAACAGAGGGACAAAAAGAACATGTGATTTATGAGGATGATCCTAAGATTGTGCGTCAGGTTAAGGGTATAGAAAATGGACTGTATCATCTAGAAGAGGCATTCAAGTATTTTGAAAGTATACGTAAAAGCGATAAGCTTGTAGTACAAGCAAGAGCACTAATTGAAATCCAACATGAAGCAGCTCAACTAAAAGATATACTTGAAAAATTGACCCCGGAATTAAAAGAACATTATGGTCCAATTGCAATCAAAATGTTGGAGCTCAGTAACAAAATCCGCAACATCGATTACAATAAACAGGATCTAGCAGATTTAGGTACAGTGCTTGAGAGTACTAAGAAAGCACTATTAAAGAGAAAAACTCCTAGAAAAATTGAAGCTGAACGAGTGTTTCGTCCTGACAGTCCCGGATCTCCTACTGATCCTAACGAGTCATCATCTGCAAAAGCGAAAAGACTTGGCGTTAAGTATTTGTACTTAGCCTCTCCTACACTGGAAGATACAAGGAAATATCTTCGTTCTCGTTACCCTAATGCATTTGGAGAACAAGTGTCTATCATTCGCAACTATACACGACGCCAATTGAGCGATGAAGAGTTAATGCGTGGGGAAATAAGTAGATTAACCGAGATCTTACAAGAGCATTATGGTTTCAATTTAACAACGGTTGGCCTTATTGTTGATGTCCTTAATCAAATACAGCGTGTAGGTACTCAAGCCTCTGAAGTAGTAGGGATGGTCAACCAATTAGTGACTAATGATTATGTTAAAATAAAAGAACATGCTTATAGAGACATAATTTTTAAAATATCACAAGAAGAAGATTACTTATGCTTAAAACCAGGAACATTAGTTGGTCCTGCAATGTCTATAGTTAATGAATTATTCTTATCCGCTGCTCTGGAATTAGATATGTCTTTCGATAAGAAGCTATCCATTCTGGACGAGGAAACATTTCTAAAAATATTAATTGCTGAAACAGAAAAAGAAATAAGTGTATTAAAAACGGCACAAGCGAGAGAACCAGAAAATAAAGAAAGAGCGTTTCAAATAGATGTAAAAGAAGACAAATTAGCATTTCTAACGGAACAATTAGAGCTCTTTGCTGATAAAGATTTTGACAACACTAAAAGTATTCTATTAGACATTCAGTTTAAAGTGTATTTACGTGATCAGCTTAAAAGTACGACAATAAAAAAACCTATACTGGATGAGTATGAAAAAATCGTTCAGGATCATTATATTGCAAATAAAAAAGAATTCCTCGCTGCAAGCGATAGTGCAGATGTTCTATATAAATCAATGCAGGATTTTGAAAAAGAGCATGTAGGTGATTATTTAATTGTTGATGAAGCTTTACGTATGCTCCAACGATTTGCTAATAAACTTCCGTCTCACAATCAGGATTTAAAGGATTACATTGCAATTATTAATAAAGAGCTCACCAATAATAGTTTACTCATTGGAGAGCGTGTAACAAAAGTACAATCATTACCCAATGATAAAGAATTTCTTGATAAATTAAGCGTTGCCGATGAGGGAACTAATTTCTTGATATCCATCATACAATTCTTAGTAAGGGTAGCCTCAAGCATTATCGATAGTATAGTGACCGGGAAAAGTATTGCTTATGTCTATAACCAAAAGAAAATTGAAGATTTAATGCACAATATAGAAGATACTCTAAAATCGCAAAATGTGGTGACTGTTGATGATAATGTTGATGAGAACATTGTGGCTGAGCAAAAGGAACAAGCTACAGAAATGCTTGTTGTTAACGCCCTTTCAACCGCGAAGTGCAACAGCGGTTATAAAATGAACATGTACTAGAGTGAGTCAGGTGAAGTTGATAG
>DAIAOV010000082.1 GCA_027437055.1 Legionella sp.
GGCCAGCCTGCTAGTAAAATCGATCAAACATCTCCTAAAGAAGAAACCCTTGCCTGAGTATCACTATGTAGACTACGGTTCTTTAGTCTCTTTAAGCCATAATCGTACTACTGGTGCCCTATTTGTAGGTAATGAGAAAAGTGTATTTATTACCGGGTACTTGGCCAGGATGGTGTATTTATCACTTTATAAATCACATCAAATTAAAATCATTGGTTATTGGAAGGTAGGCGTTATGACTGTCGCTAATTTCTTGATGAGACGAGTGCGTTCTGCCCTTAAATTGCATTAGGCCTCGTTGTAGGCGGCCATTAAGTTAACGTGAGTTTCGGATAATAAAAAAACTCCGCTTGCTAACGCGCGCGGCTCGGATAAGGTACTGATTATCAATCCGAGCCCCCCCGATTTTTAGTTATATCCTGGGTCATCTACTTTCTTTTGAGATACTGTTTCTTTTTCTCCCTCATTATCCACCCTTTGGGGTTGAAAAAATGCGGGATGGTCTGGTGTTGAATGGCCTAAGGAGGATAAGTCTTGCCTCACTCTTTTTGTTTGTCGTTTTTCCTTCTTTTCACCCTCTCCTTGTAACAAGCTGTATTTACGTTTGTAAGTTGTTTCCTCTTGTGCTTTTATTCGTTTTCCATGTGCAACATTAGCTTGCTCCGAATCGGGTTCATGATATTTTCGTTTCTCACCGCGAATTCTTTGTAATTCCGCCTGCATACTCGCCATTTGATTTTGTAAGGATGCATTTTCTTGTTTTAATGCACTATTTTCTGTTTGCAAATAATCCACGTTAGCCCTTAAATTCTGGCATTGCTCTCTTGCAGCATTGAAATTGATATTAAGGTGCTCTTTATATATATCCGACATAGCTTGTGTACTAGCGAGTTCGCGTGCATGTGATCTCTTCTGATTAATATGCTCATTCGCATATTGAAACACCAGAAACGCAGCAGGAGACCTTGTGATATTAAACGCTGTATGATTGTCATTATTCTCCGCTCTAGGATCAGCACCATGCTCCATTAAAGAGATGGTAAGATCAGCTATACGCTTTAAAATTTTTTTATCACTCTTATTATCAATTGATTGGCATTCTTTGGCCAAAAAATGCAAAAGGGTATCGCCGTTTTCATTCTTAATGAGATTAACATCTCCTATTAAGGAGAAACAAAGATTCAATTCATCTCTGGGATAAAGATTTTTTTTTACTACATAAGAATAATATGCTGAAAATAAATCGTATAAAAAAAATCCTAATTGTTCTGAGGATTCTACTTGTTTAGCATATTCATTAATCTGCTCTTTGAAAAAATCATAATGCCCTTCCTCCTCAGCTTGGTCTGGTTCCTTCGCAGAATATTTAACGAAACATGTTAAAGGAGTGCAACCACGATTATCTTTTTTTTCAAGCACTCGAGGATCGGTCTCGATTAATACCTTCATTGCGTCTGCATGACCAGCTCGTGCAGCAAGATGAATAGGCAAGGATAAATCTCTCGTTGCCTGAACGTTGAAATTGGCTTTTGCATCAAGCAACAGACGTACTACCTCACTATGCCCCCAAAGAGCGGCCCAGTGAAGCGCGGTCCATCCATCAGAATCTTTGGCCTCTAGTTCTTCTGCGTTGCTTGCAATGAGCTCCGCTACCAGATCTTTATGACCATGTCGAGCAGCGAGCATTAAAGGAGTTAGATTACCCTCATCCCTTTCTTTAAGTAACTCAGGGGATTGCTCTAGCGCACTATGAATGAGCTTTAAGTGGGTTGGAGATAAAGATTGCAAAGAGGCGAAACAAAGAATAATTCCTCGTCCCGTAGCATCTTTAGTCAAAGGATCGGCTCCTTTTTCAAGCAATAACGCTACGAGAGCAGGATGTTGGTATTCCATGGCCACAACGAGCAACTTATTTTTAGTCTCAACATCCAGTTCTGCATTCTGCTCCATAAGATAAGCGACTACAGGTGCTTGTCCCATCTTGGTTGCTAGCATAATAGTTTGATACCAATCTTCGCTTTGCTTCAATAAATCAGGCTGCTTTTCTAATATAAGGATCACCATCTCTAAACACCCAAGTGCCGCAACTAAATTGATGGATGTTAATAAATTCCGATTCTCTTCATGATTAATTTGTATGCCATTAAATAGCTCTATTAATTTCCTACGCTTATCACTATCCATCTGTTTTCTATAAAGAAGATTTGATAACTTCTGCGAATCAATGTCATCAAACTCAATTCCTAAGGCAAGAAGTTGTCTCACTACTCCCACATTATTAAATATCATAGCAATAAGAAGCGGCTGTATATTCGCATTAGTCAGAGACTTAGGATCAACCCCTGATTGGAGAAGTTGTGCTACCACCTCAACATTATCTTGCTCTGCAGCATAGTGAAGCGGTTCTGAACCATCACCAGAACGCAAGCAAGGATCAGCCCCTACCTTAAGAAGTTGCTGCATTACCTTTAAGTGTCCTCCCTTAGCAGCCCAATGAAAGGGGGTCATTCCAAACTCAGAAGATGTTATAGCATGAGATAAAATGTCTATCTTAGCCCCCTGTTGGATAAGATAATCTACGATGTTGTTGTAACCTTTAGATGCTGCCCATAAAAGAGCCGTTTGATTACACGTGTCTGTACTCTCAAGTAGCCAGGGGTTAACTTTAAGCATCTCCTTCATGAGAATAAGTCGTCCCTCACTAGCTGCGACGTGTATTGGTTTATGCCCATGGAAATTACATTCTTCATCAAGTTGACGAGCTATTTCTTCACTTTTGCATAATGAAACTAATTCATCTGCACTCTGATTACAGTTAATAAGCCAGTTAAAAAGAGTGCTTCCATGCTCATCGATCTTCCTTCGTATCTCTCCTTGCGGATTAATGTATCTCTTTTTTGCTTGTTGATAAAAAAAATCTAATACAGCCTGATTTCCTATTTTTTTAGCTAACTCAAATAAATTGGTTCCTTTTTCGTCTTGCATATAGAACATTGCTGTGCTTAGTTTTTTTTTCTCAAGGCTTGGAACATCCGCTCTAATAATCGCTGCCACTAGATTTTGTCGCTCTTTTGGCCAAAGTGAAAGTTCACTCTCATAGGCATTGCGAAATTCTTGGCGCCAATCAATCCCTGATTTTTTTTCAAGATCGCCAAGATCTTTAAATCGATGGGGGAAATATTGTTCAAATTTCTGTTTCCATAGGACATTGTCTTTCACTAATAGTTCTGTATTCTTATCAACCAATGATAAAGTTAATAACATTTCGAAAGGTAATAATGAAAATATGTGTGTTAAAACTTCTGCAGGTACATCTTCCCATGCATTTAGATTATTCTCGTTAACAGTCTCGTCATTATCCTCTAATGAAAACTGTGACAGATAGTCTTCCATTATTCTTATCATTTCTGCTTCGGATAATTTTGATAAAAAATCATCTTCAAATTTTTCTGTAGCCATTGATAACATCCGATTTAACATTGAACAAGTTGTTGCATTATAACCCATTCAGATTAAAATAAGATTACGCATCAAGTATTTTTACTTGTAACACTTTGCACAGGACAAAACTATTGTGGGGGTCTATTGATAGTTATAAGCGATAACATTACGCTTCTGAGATTCCTGATACATCAAGGTGCTAAATATCGAGATCGCTATGCCTGCTAGAGGATAAATAGTCACTGCTAGAGGGTCAGCAAAGAGTTTAATAAATAAGGTCACCAAAAATTGCGCGAAAGAACCAAACAATAATACCGATACGTTAACACTAAGCGACAAACAGGTTGAACGAACATTAATGGGAAATACTTCTGTAATAGCCGCCTGGATAGCACCATAATACATTGCTAAAGAAAAACAAATCATGCATTGAATAATAACAAGTCTTTGAAATGAAGGATCTGTATTCAACCATAAAAAACAAGGATAAAGTTCAATGAAACAGAGCATCATAGACCATAATACTAATCTTTTTCTCCCTATTTTATCTGATAGCCAACCAAAATAAGGAATGAGTACTATCATCAAACTCACTCCAATTAAACTGGAACAATAGGCATCAAAGGCATCAAGGTGTAAGTACATTGTTACGTAGGTAGGCATATACGATAAAAGCACATACATTGCTATGGTTCCCCCTGCAACCATTCCTGTTACTATGAGTAAATCACGCAGATTGTGTTGTGCTGTTTTTACCAACGATTTTTCTGTCGATTTTAGACCTCGCTCCAAACTCACTGCAGGATCTTTTATACGCCGTCTAACATATACACCGATGGGAATAATGATGAGGCCGATAAAAAAAGGAATACGCCATCCCCAATCTTCAATCTCTGGTCCAGTCAATTTATTGGCCAGGAACACACCTATTCCTAGACTCACGAATACAGCGAACATCTGGCTAAAGGTGTGTAAAGAACAATACAGCCCTCGTTTATCAGTGGGTGAAGACTCAAATAAAATTACAGGTGAAACGCCACACTCACCCCCAGCAGAAAATCCTTGAATCAGTCTGGCAAATAACACAATGCATGGAGCAATAATCCCTGCCTTATTGTAAGTTGGGGCAAAGGTTATCAACGCTAATGCCAGCGTCATTAGGGTAATAGACCAATTCATCGCTCGAATTCGCCCATACTTATCAGCAATCATCCCCAAAACAATGCCGCCTAGTGGGCGCATAAAAAATGCCGCACCAAAGGTTGCTGTTATTGCTAATAAAGAATTAAGATCATTAGAGCTTGGGAAAAATATTTTGGCCAAATACACGCTTAAAAAGGAATAAACAAAATAATCATACCATTCCATTGCATTACCCATAATAATGGCCGTAATGTTTTTAAATGATAAATTATTTTTCATAGGTTGGTCTTGTTGATAAAGGCTTAGATGTATGTATGTGTGTATTATAAAGCGAAACAAAGGAGGAAAGAAGCCTCTCAGACCCCACTACTCCACAGTCTCGCGGCTCGGATTAATAATCAGCACTTTATCCGAACCGCGCACATCAGAAAGCGGAGTTTTTGTAACGTTTGAAACTCACATTAACTTAATAGCAGTGAGAGCCAGGGAGATGCGTGTTTACTTGATTTCTCTCTTAAAAAGTTGCATTCCACTAACAACTAAACCGTAACTACTATTTTTCCAATTTGCTCATTAGACTCCATGAAGCGATGTGCTTCTACAATCTGGTCTAGACTAAAAGTGCGAGCAATTTTGGGTTTAAATGTTCCTTCTTGTAAACGATTATAAATATACTGTTGTGCTTGAGCACGTGTTCGAGGCTCCGCAACAATCTCAAACAAAGTATATCCACGTACAGTTAAACCCTTAGATAACGCTGCAAATAAAGGAAATGGAGTCGGTTCTGGTGCTAAAGCGCCATATTCATAGATGGTTCCTCCTATAGCTGCAGCCTCTGCAAGTTTTTCTACATTTTTACCACCAATAGGATCAAAAATAACTCTAGCGCCTAGACCGCCACTAATTTCATGCACGCGACGAACTAAATCCTCTTCGTCAGTCACAATAACATGATGTGCTCCCAACGCTAGTAATTCAGCTTTTTTACTGGCTTTACGGGTAACAGCGATACTTACAGCACCTTGTGCTCGAGCGATTTCGCAAGCAGCAATCCCAACACTACTGCTTGCGGCTGTAATTAGGACATAGTCTCCCCTGGAGATTTTCCCTAAATAAACGAGAGCCCCATATGCAGTAAGATATTGCATCCAAATTGAAGTTGCTTCATTAAAGGATAATTGCTCAGGATAAGCAGCAAGAGCATAAGCCGGAACTATTGCGACTTCGCCATAGACCCCATATCGTCCGAGATCAAAGCATGGAACAGTGCTGAACTTGTGGCCAATAAATTGCGTATCTACATCAGGGCCAACTGCTTCAACAATGCCAGAAGCTTCATAACCAATCTGGGAAGGTAATTGCGGTTCAATAAGATAGCGCCCTGTCCTAAACATTATTTCAGCGCGGTTTAATCCAATAGCCTTAACTCGTAGCCTGACTTCACCTTTACCTGGTTCCGGTAAAGGCATTTCATCCAGGCGTAATACTTCAGGTCCTCCAACTTCGTGAAAACGAACAATTTTAACTGTAGAATTTGTCATAACTAATCCTTGTTAAATAATCATTAGACTTCTTCGACAACTCACTACAAAGAGGGCTAATGTTTCAAACTCTTGTAAATGAGTACCAACCCCAAAACCACATCAATACCAGCTGCTGCATAGGCAACTTGCATGTTACGTACAAAGTGTATCGTAATAATATCAAGATATCCTGGAAAATAAACGATGCTAACTCCTTTGATCAAGGTGAGCCAAGCAATAATGGTGATAATTACTCGCCAACTCCATTGCCAAATATTATGACTCACAACCAATAATAAACCTATAATGAGAGCAAAAAACCCTGAAACAAACATTAATTGAGTATCATGAATAAGTTTTACAACATGACTGGTAAATTGGTGCATGTTGCTCAACATGGCACTACCGATAATAAGAAGATAAAACCCTATAACTTTACCTAAAAATTTTGACGTGTCCATAATTATCACTCAACTTAAAAATATAAATGAGGTATTTATAAGTATAAGATACTTTAGACACGTTATTGCTAACTCACTTGTTTATCTGACGGTAACCAATAAAGCATTAGATAAGTTAATAATTGAAAACCGCCCTGTACCATATGGTTCTCTTCCAGATCAAATTTCATTACCAGTTGATCCGCTAGGAAAAAAGCAAGCCAGAAACTAATAGAAATAATAAAGGCTATATCCGCCCTACGCATCCAAGTTTTAGTGTCCCGATGCAAACTCATACAAACCCATACAAAAGCTGTAGTTGAAACAAAAGACCAAAGCAAAATTCCTATAAAAAATAGGTGAGGCGTCCAGGTTGGGAGAGGATACATTTTTAATGACTCAATTAAAAATGGCAAATTAGTATCAGGAGCCCAACTTTTGACCAATAATCCATAATGAGCTACTAGCCCAACAACATCAGTCCACAAAGCAATAAGCCACCAGAACATCCAAAAAATAATAATGATTTTTTTAAAAATTTCTTTAGGATCTTTGGTCAACATAAATATTATCCCGTAAGAAGAATACATGCAGCTTATCAATGTAATGGATTATTTGACAAGTAACGTAGTTCCTCTTAAAGTGGCACTATATCCATGAAGGATTTTATGCATGAGACTGATAGTACTTATTATCTTATTAGTAAGCAATGTATTTGCTTATGGTGATAAACTTAAGGTTGGCGTGTTACAATTCGCCCCCCCTTTTTCATCGAAATCAGACACGTCAAATCATTATTATGGGTTTGTTATCGAACTGATGGCCACCGTCTGCCAACGCATGCAAGCAGAATGTGAATTTGTTGCTATCCCTAAAAATGGTGAACTTAGTGGACTCGATCAGAAAGTCTTTGATATCACATTTACTCCCAATCCTATGAGCTCGCTCTTGCCTGAGTCCTATCTGTATAGCCTTCCTTATTTACCCAGTAATGGTCAATTTTTAACGTTAAAAACTAACTCTATCAATACTGTTGATGACATTAAGCGCAAGAAAATTGGTTTTTATAAAATTAATTTTCAAGAAGCTCCTGTATTAAACAAGTACAATGATACAAACACCTTCGTAGAGTTCACCGATCCAGCGGAGTTGATTAGTGCGCTAATGAACAAAAAAATCGATGTTATTTTAATAAATCATTATGCAGCACACTATATTGTAACTACTGTCGGCCGCTCTACTAACAGTAATTTAATGTTGATTGGTGATAAAATGCCTATAGGAAATGGTTATGGGATCATCAGCCTCAAAACTAATGCTCCATTAATTGATAAAATCAACCAAACCTTGCTCGATATGGAAAAAGACGGTACTTATTTGACAATCTATAATGAATATTTCGGCTCCAATCCAACTTACGGCCATACAACGCCACATCATCAATAAAAACTCGGATTACGCCGGCACTCCATCTGAGCTACAATTGTGCTCTTATAACGCATTGGTTCGTGAGCTTTTATCTGCAGAGCATCCATTCAAGATGAGCCAAATAACGTTTTCCGTTAATTCAGTATAAGAAATTATGTAATTGAAGAATTTCTTAATTCGACCTCACACTCCTCTGCCGTCATTGGACTAGAGTAATAAAATCCTTGTATTTCATCTATACGTTGGTCTTGTAAGAACTTGAGCTGAGCATCATTTTCAACGCCTTCAGCAGTGACTTTAATATTTAATTTATGAGCAATGTTAGTAACTGCAGAAATTATAGTCTGATCCAAATAATTATCGTCACAATGTTGAATAAAAACCTTATCTATTTTTATCTTATGTACAGGTAAGTGTTTTAAATAAGATAAACTGGAATAGCCTGTACCAAAATCATCGATGACTAATTTAATATTCATATTTTTTAATGCGGTAATTTCTTTATTCAAATTATCTGTATATTCAATAAAGCTTGTTTCTGTAATTTCCAATTCAATACACGAAGGATCGAGTTGAATTTCAGCCAAGCTATTAGCAATTAATTCGCTTAATGAATGACGAATAAATTGCACTGCTGATACGTTAATAGCTATGGAGTTAGTCAGTATTTTTTTATCATACCAATCTTTTGCCTGTTGACAGGCTGTTTTGATAACCCATTCACTAATGGGGAGCATTAACGGGCTTTTTTCTAGAGTATGAATAAAATCTCCAGCCGGTATAATTCCTTTTTCAGGATGATTCCAGCGCAGTAAGGACTCAACTCCCACAATTTGACCTGTCCTACAATGATAGAGGGGTTGATACATTAAAAAGAATTCATTTTTATCATAAGCTCGTTGTAACTCCCTACCCAAACCGTGAGACTGTTGATAATCTTCATAAAGTGCCGTTGTATAAAAATGAAATTGATTCCTGCCTTTTTCTTTTGCTTGATACAATGCTGTATCCGCTAATTTCAACAAGGTTTGAATTTCATTACCATCAGTAGGATAAATACTAATTCCCATGCTTGAGGTAATTTGTATGGAATGACCATCAAGGGGTACTGGTCTTGCCATTTCTTTGAGCAATAGCTCTACTATAGCAATGATTTGCTCGGTAGAAGGATTATTGTCGATAATGACTGCAAACTCATCCCCCCCATACGTGCTGCAATATCCCCTTCCCGTAAACAGGAATTTAATGTTCTGGCAACATGAATCAATAACTTATCACCGTTATCATGTCCTAAAGTATCATTGATTACTTTAAAATAATCTATGTCTAGAAATAACAGGGCGACTCGTCCTTGAGTACGATTTGCTTGCTTCGTAATTTGTTGGAATAAATCATAAAGTAAATTTCTATTAGCCAATCCAGTCAATGGATCATGGGTTGCCTGATAATAAAGTTTCGCATTCTCTAATGAAGTCATTGCTTGGGCTGCTAGTAATTGTAAGCTGTCCAAATGATTAGGGGTAAACGTATAACTAGTACTATTATTTTCCAAATAAAGTATTCGGTTTAATTGCCCCTTATAAAATAAGGGCATCATCAATAATGACCTTGGTTTCTCTTGTTGCACATAAGCATCTTGGAAAGTAAGATCTGATTGAATTGCATCATTTAAAATGATTGGCTTGTGCGTACGTTGTACGTAATTCAATATGGATATGGGGTAATTTGCAGATACATCAGAAGAAATAGGATTATTTAGATAAATAGTTTGTTGATCCAAATTACCCTCAGCTTCTATAACCCACTTCTCATTCACTTTGTTGAGAATAATACTTCGCTGCGCTCCCGCATTTTCTAAGACAATGCTCAGGAATTTTTGTAATAATTTATCCAAACGAATTTCACTAGAAATTACTTGGGTAAATTTAAAAATGGCTAACATATCTAATTCTTGCGTATTAGTCTGAGCAAATAATTGATTAGATAACATACCTTTATGACTTAAATGATGATGTTCCATATTTAAGGAAGGATAAGCCTCTTCTAATAATTGTACCTTGGTAGTTGCCCCCCATTCATTAAAGTATCGATGAGCATTCTGCAAATACAAATTCGCCACTCTCTCAATCTTATGCATCATGCAATAATGCCCTGCTCGTTCGCTGGCTAATGCCGCAATCAATATTAACCCTCTAGAAAGAGCTGTCTCAATTGTTTGCTCATAAAGTGCAAGAGCATGCTCCTGCTGACGCTCAAGACATGCAAACTCGCTGTCCATGAATAATGAATAGGCTTTAAAATTGTCTGGGCACCAAATGGCATGTTTCGCGATCAAGCGCCCCAATTGTTTTAATATTTTTAAGCTGGAAGCTCGCTCATTTTTAGCCATCCGGGGTAAATGAAAAAATAAGGCTAGAGCATAAGAAAACTTCCCATCTAAGTGAATTAACATTCCTTTATCATAGTCTGAATAAGCCTCATGTTTTTTGCCTGCCTCTATTGCCTTTTCAAAATGCCCTAATAACAAATGCAATAAGGTCAATGTACTATAAAAAAAGCTTAATTCAGTTTTACTTCTACCCAACAAAATATCGTTTTCAAACACTCCAGACTGTTCTATATCAACAAGTTCAGGATTTTCTAAGCATTGAGCCCAATAATCCCAAAATTTGGCTACGTTAATAAAGTCAGAAATATTGGTACGTGATATAAAAGTCAGAGCAGCATGAATATTCTTCTTTACCTCTGCTAAATTTTTTCCAATTGAGAATGAATGAAAAACTAACACTAAGTTACTGTAATTGCTATAAGCCAAATCACCCACTTCACAGCATAAGCTAAACGCTTTAATCACAGTTGTATTACAAGCCACAACGGATTTTTGATAGGGTTCAATAAAGGAACCCAGTACAAATTGATTCTTGCCTTCAAAATTAGAGCTACCGTATTCTTTTTTTAGGCGATTATAAAGAGCTACAACTGAAATTGCTTCATCATACAAATTAAGTGAATGCATCAGAATAAATGCATAAACAGGAAGAGACATTGACGCACTGTCCGTGTATCCATGTTTTAAGCTCAGGCTAATATTCTTGCAGGTCAATAAAACAAATAATTGTTGATTGGTAATAAAGGCGCTATTTAATAATTGGGTAATTAAATCAACAATCGCTTTATATTTTAAATCGGTCATTGGAGGCAAATAGGCATTTACAATTTTTGTTTTTCTGAGTTGAAATCTAATTTTATAAATCGCAGTGAGTATATGAGTGATATTAGGCCTCTTGGGTATTTTTATACCAAAATTTCGCAAAGCATTAATGCCCATACTCAAGGCCTTAGTATGCTGCCCCATGGTAGATAACATCTCAATTTTAAGTTTATATATTTCAAGGGTATCTAGGGAGTTCCTGGCCCTATTTAAAAGTTCAGAAAAGTATTCATCTGCAGCAGCAAAATCGCCAACTAAATACTTACAAACCGCCAGTTCTTTATGCAACAGGAATACTAACTTATAGTTTTCATTCCAATTCTCCAAATCCAATAAGGTGACACCAGCCATTAAATATTCATTCGCGGCATCATAGGCGGCAGCTGATTTTGCTTTTAATCCAGCCCAATAATTATATTTTGCTAATAACAGCCGCTCTTCTATATCTTCAAGGAGAGAAAGTCCTTGATTAAAGTGCTCCATTATTTCGAATAAGCGATCATCATGCTCTTCCAAAGGCTTTTCTTTTAATAGCAATCTGCCTATTTTAAGATGAAGTCCTGGTCTATCTTGTTCTTTAATCAGAGCATAAGTTGCGTGTTGAATGCGATCATGAGCAAAGCGATAATGTAACGCACTGACATTAAGCTCCATTACTGAATCATCTAAACCCACTAATCCTAGAGTTTTATAGGTTTCTTCAAGCGGATAAATTAAATTAGCTTTTATTGCCTGCGTTAATTGAGCCGCCGTTTGACTGATTGTCTGACTACCTACAATTAATAAAGTGTTAAAGTCAAATTGATGTCCTAAACAAGAGCATAATTTTAATACATCTTGCGTTGGTTTTGGTAACAAATGAATTTTAGTCGTTAAAAGATTAACGACGTTATCTGTAGCACTTTGCTGTTGAATTTTAGCCAAATCCCACTGCCAAGCGCCGTGCTCATAAGAAAAAAAGAGAATATGTTCTTGATAGATAATTTTAAGAAACTCATTAATAAAGAATGGATTTCCTTGTGTTTTATCGTAAATTCCACGAACAAGGCTAGGAATTTTCTCTAAAGCTCCAGATAAAGTATCTTCTAGTAATTGTTGAATATTATCTAACTCTAATGGTTGTAACATTAATGAGGTATAGGAAACTTCATTATTCTTTAGGTTATCAATACATAATTGCAAGGGATGATGTTCATCAATTTCATTATCTCTATAAGCCCCAATAAGCAGTAAATAATTGGTTTCTCTATCTTGTAATAAATTTTCTATGAAATTAAGAGAAGAATTGTCCGACCATTGTAAGTCGTCAAGGAATATGACTAAGGGATGTTCCGGTTGAGCAAATACTCTGACAAAATTTTGAAACGCCAAATTAAAACGAATTTGTGCATCTGCTGGGCTAAGAATAGGCACCGGTGGTTGACTACCTATAATTAACTCTACTTCAGGAATCACGTCGATCACTACTTGCCCCACATTACCAAGAGCAAGCACTAGTTGTCTTCTCAAAGCGATAAGTCGTTCTTCACTTTCTGATAGAACCTGTTTCACTAAATTTTGAAAGGCAGAAACAATGGCACTATAAGGTATGCTGCGCTGTAGTTGGTCAAATTTGCCACTAATATAATATCCTTTATGTTGCACTATTGGTTTGTGCACTTCTTTGACTAAGGATGTTTTACCAATTCCCGAATAGCCAGAAATCAAAATAATTTCTTTGGTGCCCAGACTGACTCTATTAAATGCTTCAATTAAATGGAAAACTTGCTTTTCCCGACCATATAAATTGCGAGAAATAGTCAAATGATCTTTAACATCGTTTGCGCCTAGAAAAAACTCATTTTTATTATTTTCTTGTAACCATCGTTGCTGACATTCTAATAAATCTGATTTTAATCCAATAATGCTGGAATAGCGTTTTTCAGGCATTTTCTCTAGTAACTTATCAATAATCGCTGCCAACATTTTGGGAGTGTCTGGTCTTATTTCCAAGACAGTAAGTGGTTTTTTGGCAATATGGCAATGAACTAGCTCTAAAGCATCTTGGGTTTGAAAAGGTAATTGATTGGTCAACAGTTCGTAAAGGGTGATACCCAAAGAGTAAAAATCGGTACGATAATCCACAGGACGATTAATGCGTCCTGTTTGCTCCGGAGAAATATAAGCTAAACTGTCTTTAAACTCACTTAAATTTAAATAATTATATGATTCTTCTGTAAGCTTAATTGAAGCACTTAAATCAACTAATTTAAGAGATAACTTCTTAGGATCTATAACAATATTAGATGGCTTAATCTGTTTATGAATAATATTTCTTTGGTGTAACTCACTAATTATATCGACTAATTGTAAGGATAAATTGACGTGGTCAACCAAATTGTTACACCCCAGTTAAGCAACTTTCATTAAAAAATCGCTCTGCTTTTCAAATTGATTT
>DAIAOV010000083.1 GCA_027437055.1 Legionella sp.
TCTTTTCGTCATTACTTTCTCCACTTAAGTACATTATCTCTTAACTGGGGTGTACAGATCTATTAAACCACTTCAAAGTTGAACCTAAATTTTTATTTGCAGATAAAGGATTATGTCAATAAAAAATCGAGCCTCTAGTTTAGCAATACTATGGCTAGGCTTATCATTAGTTTATGGGGGTAATATGGGTACAATGGCCTCAGTATCACCCTATTATCGTCCTGTTAGCTCTCTATTTGGCGATATGGCAAAAAAACAAGCTCTTATTCGTTTTTAGGTACAGATGATGATGTCTTTACCTATACAGGCGCCAACAATTCAAATATCACAGGGCTGGTTGGTGTGTTTTTAGGGGTGCAACCTACTTTATCTTCTACTGATTTTTTCTTACAAGCGGGTCTTGAGTACAGTTATTTTGGAAATACCCATGCACAAGGTATGAACACAGTGGGTATTGAACCCGAAACGTCCCCCGCTTATCAATATCAATATACAATGCAAACCCAACAGTTATTGGCGATGGGTAAATTTTTTAAGGTAACGCATCTACCTAAAACAAATCAGACTCTCTATCCTTACTTATCCTTAGGTTTAGGAGTTGCTTTTAATCAAGCCAAAAATTATCAAGCGTTTACTGCTGAAAAGGATAACATAAATATTACGCCGACCTTTGCAGTTTATAGTGTAGGCTTAGGGGTTGATAGTACTATCAATCAACATACGCGAGTTGGGGTAGGATATAAATTTTCTGATTTTCTAGATGCTAATTTGGGTAATGGGCAAGTTGTTATTAACCAATATACATATCCCGTATTATTTTTCCCGTATTATTTTCCTTAAAAAGCACACATACTTACGTCAATCAATTTATTGTGCAATAAGTTATATAGTTTAGTGTCCTTATATTAGTATGCTATTTTATTTTTTAGCTTAATAAGACAGTCAACGGCATTAAATGCAGACGGATAGGCTGAGTGGCATGGATCTGAACTACGCACTTTATCGCTTAATTCATCAATAGTTGAACCGCTAATAATTCCATTACCTACGATTATATCCTTGAGAGCAAATCGAGTGAACGAATATCGTATATGCGACATAATATAATTATAGTGATCTAGATTGGTTTTGAGGATTAAACCCAATGCAATATAACCATCAAAAGGCTGGTTCTGCTGATAGGTATTAATTACAAATGGAATTTCATAAGCACCTGTTTGTAATGATTCAACTTGATAGTTATAACCTGAATGTTTGACAAGCGTTAAACAGAGATCAAGTTGTTCCGCTGCTAAGTTTTTATGTATGTCAGAGGAAATAATTAAGATTTTAGACATAGGAAACTCTATCTTTTTTATTTTTCAAGCGGATTAAATAATCAACAGCATTAATTGCCTCTTGTACTCTCTCTCCGTTCTCAACACGTTCGTGCAAAATGTCCATACTCGGAGCGGAAATAATTCCATTGCCTATGAACAATCCATCTAAAGCGAATTTAATAAAACACTCTTTAACGTGTTCCCAGATAAATTCATAATGATCTGTTTTACCTTTAAGTAACAAGCTCAAAGGCAGATACCCATCAAAGGGACGAGTGCTTTGGTAATGTTGGATAACAGCGGGAAGCTCATATGTCCCTGCCTCAACGGCTTCAACCTGATAATCGTATTCATAGTGCTTTAATTTGTTGATACAAACTTCTAAGTGTCGCTCTGCTAAAGATTGATAATAATTAGACCAGACTATTAATATATTAGGTTTTGTCATTACTTATTGCTACGTGAGAAATAATGTCCCATCATATATTATGAAGTTACTAATTTCCAGCGGCCTCGCTAAGGCCTATACATGAAAAAACCCTTGATATCTACCTCCCGCGATTTGTTCGCGGAAGGTGGGAAAATGATTAATGACGTTACAAGGAATAACTGGCTTGCAATATCGCTTTATCCTCCTCTATTATCGTTGATTGTCCTTCAATAAAAGGAGCGAAAAATCTAGGGTTATCTTGCTGAAGAGATTCTATTTGTTTAAATTTTCTTAAGACTTCTTCACACGCTTGATCGAGTTCAAAATCGAGACTTATCAGCTCCATTTTTGCACCATGTTCAAGAAGCATTGCTGCGATTTCTGCCTTGCCATTTTTTAAGGCCAGATAAAGAGGACTGCAGCTTTGTCTAGAGAATTGGTTTGGATTGGCTCCGCGTTTAAGAAGCTCTTCAACTGCTTCTTTAAAGTTGGTTATAACTGCATAGGCCAAAAGCGGTAGTCCATTTAATGTTTGAGAAACATCCGCACCATAATTACATAATAAAACTAATGCATTAATGGAGCGATTGATAATTGTATCATATAATGGTGAGCGTTGGACTGTAGATCGTTTTTTACCATCAGCAAGATAGCTTGTATAGAAATAAACCGCATTAGGGTCAGCCCCTTTTTCTAGATATAGTCGTGCGCAGGCTAAAAATACATCCTCCTTAGGACCTGTTTTCAGATAACGAATCGTAGTATTTAAAAGAGTTTCTTCTGAACTATCGTGATTAAATATTGAAAATTGCTTTTCGTTATTTGTCTTTAAATTGGGATCAATACCATAATGAAGATCTTTTTCTATTTTGCCTACTTGCCCAGCCATAGCGTGTACGTGGTAAACGCCATATTTTTTATGCCTCTCTACATAATGACTGTTGTAGTATTCTTTGAAGAGATTCAATTCTTCAACAACATAATTGCATGAACTCGATTCAAATCTTGAGTCCCATACATGTTCTTTGTGATTTTCTACGCGGCTTGCATATTGCAAAGTAAGCCAAAAGATTGCCATATTACTTGACCCAAACCTATTATCTTTGTTTATAAAATTTGCGAAGGGGTTAAGTTTATAATTATTGACTGCCATATTAAGAGAGCTCCTGGCTCTCTCTAATTGCTCTTTTGGTGAGTACATCATCCATAATTCAGCACAACGCCCTCTATTCCAAGGAAAATGAAATTGATTATGAGAAGGAAACTTGGCTTCTAAATCTTTTGCAGCACATACATTGCTATCAAGCACATACCCTCCTTCACAAGCCATCAAGAAGAAGAAAAATAAATTTTTGATGCGCACTCTGTCTTTTATTTTAATATCTGGATCGTCTGTTCTTGTGTTAAGGTTATTATAAATTTGTAAAACTTCTTTTGCTTTTATGCGAATATACTCCTCGCTACCTTCTTTATTAAGTTGTTTTAAATATTCCTCAACTGAATTAACTTGAACAGGAATACCTTCTTTAGCAAAAAAATCAATATAGTCTTTCTTATATTGTTCTTGACACCAGAAAATAAGAGGATTTTTTTGGCCAAATTGTTTGAAATTTTCTGCAATCGAGGTGATACCTATAACATCTTGTCCTCCTTGATTGAATTTGGGTGGGCCTATCCATACCAAGTTAACAGCCTCGTCTGTTGGCTTATCTATTTCTTCCTTCTGTCCAGTAAGATCTTCAAATTTTTCGTTCATAAGGTAATATATCTTTCTGTTTGATTTGTAATTGAACATATTTTAATGTTGTTTTCTTAAGAAAATCTTAACTTTGAAGAATGGGGCTTTAATTAGTAGGTTTCATTTTGCTTAAGACAAGCAAGATCAATTATTGGGCTTAAAGGCAATCAACGAGCCTGGGTTACAGCTACGCTTTCACCCAGGCTATCTCTTAACTAAACTAAAAGCTTTTTCCCTGACTAATTGATAGAGGATTTTGTTTTTCTTCTGTATCTGATTGCTCGGTCTTTGGTGATTCTTTTTTTCTCTGCTGTAGCATCGTCTTCATATCCTGTTGAATACTTATTTTATCTCTTCCAAGAATGTGCTCACCATTGTATGTCAGTCCACCTTGAGTCGGCTCAGCGCGTTTTTTCTGTAAACTATCCTCCCAGGCTTGGTGCACCAAATCTTTCGTCCGACTTTTATAGCCCGCAAACGCTAATGATGAGTTAGGTACATCCTTCATAGGAGAGCTTTCGGTTTTCATAGCATGTAGCGTATCAAAATCTCCAATTTCATAAGCTTTTGCTGCGCGATCTAACAGCTCTATTTTCATTTTTCGCCGATCAGCATAAAAGATCTTGCGAATTGTGCTGTCATTTTTCTCCTTTAACTCTCGAAGATAATCATTTATATCCTGTAAAATTTTATGATCGCACTGAAATTGTTCTAATTTGTGTAACGAAGAAATAGAATACAGATCATTAATCACTTGATTCTGCCATTTATCACTGAAACACTGAGTCACTGCTTGCGGCACTTCTCCCATAACTAACATAGGGAGATGAGGAAAAAAAGTAAGCTCCTTCCCTCTGACAAATGAATTACTACGGACCCACACACCAAGAGCATTACTTAAGTCTTTCTGGGCTAATCCCTGTTGTATATGAGCTTCGGCTTCTTGTTTTCGTAATTTTTCATCATTTCCCCAGTTTTGTGCTATTTTCTTTTTTACATCGCTCTCTTTATCACTTTTCGTAACTTGAGTTTTTTTACTGGCTTCCTCCTTGTCAGCAAGTAGCTCTGTTCCCCAAAATATTAAAAGCCCTTTATGCTCCCTTACAAAGTCTATTGCATGCTTCATATTGTTCTGATTATTCTCCAAATTTGCATCATAGACAGACATATGACCAAAAAAAGCAGCTTCTTTACCGGTTTTTTTATTGGTTCCACGAATCGCTAATCCAATACACCCTGTTAAATCATAGGTGGATAATGCTTCTATATTCACTTGCTCAAGGTCGGGAATCACCATGGCAATGCCAGACGATTGCTCACTTCCTGTTCCAAATCTTAAATAGTTAACAGTATACCCTTCTACTTTTTTGATCATAGGGGTACATTGATCTTTCTCTCCATAGATAACAATTCCCTTATAAAGCAAATCCAACTCTTCCCGGGTTGGGGTGATATCACTTTTTGATTCCATGAGTACTCTCCCTAGCATGATGTTTTTCGGCACTAAAGATAGCAACCGTTTAACCTTGTGCTCTTTATTATAGACAATTGCATGTTTTTGCTTTGGAAAGACACACGAATGGCATCTACCGTGAGTTCATCTGACTGGCTTAGGCCTGACGACATACACATCAGGCCGTTTATTATGGCATCAATTGATTAACACTAATTGAATAAATATCAATGAAATCTCTTTTTACTGCACCTATCTTCTGATAGAAATTTTGGCCTATATCATTATTCTTGACACACCAAGCATTGATTCTACCTACATTATTTATTTTAGCGATCGATGCAATCTCTCTTAACAGTTGTAAACCAACTCCAGCCCGTCTAAATTCAGGATGTACGTATAAATCATCGATTTGAATCATAGAACTGGTATTAAACGCCCTGTTAATATTGGCAAACGTATAAAGACAGAAACCTACTAAGCGCTCATTTTTATCTACAGCGACCTGACAGAACCAGTCCGCATTGATGCCAAATAACTCTTCTTCCAATCGCTCCCGAGTTAATTTGAATCGCTCATAAATGCCTTCATATTTAACCAGCTCCACCAGCATGGAGAATAGTAAGTCTAAATCTTCTACTTTTACTGTTCTGATTGAAAACGTTAGGTTATCCGTCATTTAATATAATCCCAATTGTCCTCTAGCACCGACGTGCCTGGGCCCGTATAAGGTAGCTCAAATTTAAACTCGCATTTTAATAGACATTGATACAAATATCGCTACTTGGTCGAAAATATATTTGCTTGAAGATAGTTAACTTAACTTTTTGTTTCTTCTCAATAAATGCATTAATTTTTCAATTTTAATGATAAAAAAGAAAAGATTGCTATCTCAATAATCAGTACACATTCCTGTTGCATATTCTTTAATTAATCATAGCTTAATTTGGAACAGTTCCCTCATACTCATATGATCAATGAAGAAATTGTATATCTGCAATAGACCATCCATAATCAACGTGAATTCGGCATAATAAGCATGATGCTGATGAAAACACAAGATTGCCGCCGACCCCAAAGAGAAAGTATATAAACATAAGTAATCTGGCATGTTTTAGCGTATACACTGATATTTGTGGTATAATTGCGCTGAAAACAAACATTTTGAATAGAGGAAACAACATGAGTTTTAAGTCCTTAGGATTAATTGAGCCATTACTTCAAGCAATTGATGAACTAGGCTATAAAGAACCATCCCCTATTCAAGCTCAAGCCATTCCCAAGATATTATCAGACAAAGATGTTCTTGCCTCCGCTCAGACAGGAACAGGTAAAACTGCAAGTTTTGTATTACCTCTTTTGCAAAAGTTAAGCGAAAAACCTCGAGCTAAAAACAATAGAGCTCGTGTTCTTATTCTGACTCCAACACGCGAATTGGCTAGCCAAGTGCACGACAACATCCTTCAGTATGGACGTCATCTATCGCTTCGCTCTGCGGTAGTTTTTGGTGGAGTAAAAATTAATCCTCAAATGATGAAGTTGCGTTCTGGCGTTGAACTTCTAGTGGCTACACCAGGGCGTCTATTGGATTTACATCAACAAAATGCCCTACAGTTTGATCAAATTGATACTCTAGTTTTAGATGAAGCAGACAGAATGTTGGATATGGGCTTTATCCACGATATGAAACGAATCATTAGCAGGTTACCAAAAAATAGACAAAATCTTATGTTCTCCGCAACCTTTACCGATGAAATTCGTAACTTTGTAAAAACTATTCTAAATCAACCGGTAGAAATTGATGTTACCCCTCGAAATACAACTGTAGTTAAAATCAAACAAACAGTACATCCTGTTGATAAAAGCCGAAAAGCAGCTCTATTGAGCCATTTAATTCATAAAAATAAATGGGGGCAAACTTTAGTATTTTCAAAGACAAAGCACGGGGCAAATAAATTAGTAAAACAACTCGCTGAGACGCAAATTCATGCTGCAGCCATTCATGGCAATAAATCTCAATCGCAGCGAACTAAAGCTTTAACAGAGTTTAAATCAGGGGAATTACATATTTTAGTAGCTACTGATATTGCTGCACGAGGAATTGATATTGATCAATTACCCTGTGTGGTTAATTTTGATTTACCTCAAGTTGCAGAGGATTATGTTCATCGTATTGGCCGAACCGGTCGTGCAGGTGCTTCGGGATTAGCTATTTCATTAGTAAGTGCTGATGAAGTAAATCAATTGCAAGCCATAGAAAAGCTTATTCAATGCAAATTGAACCGTGTGGAAATTGAAGATTTTGAACCCCAGCATCATGTGCCTCAAACCAATATTTCGGCAAAACCTAAGAGGCCGTTTCCAGCGAAAAAGAACTCGTCTGCGACTTTCAGTAAAACGAATAAAAAAGTATGTAATAATACTTCCAGAAAAGCATCACCCAAAACCTAGAACGTTTTATTTTTCTTAACATAGTAACCCAACAATTATTTTGTTGTTCAGCCAATGGAGTCAACTTAAGAGAGCATTGCCCGGATTACGGCGCATCTTCACTCAAACCACATTCTTAAGTTGATACCATTGACCACTTACCTGTTACCTAAAATCCCTTAAAAAGCCTACTTTTAAACTTAATAACGTAACGTCTCAACATGTGGTTCAAAGTCTAACAACACCTCCTGCGCACTTGAAAAGTCATGTTTGCTTAGGGACTCCAATTGCTCCACCGACAATCCATTAATTTTGGTAAATGCATTTTCTAAAGTAAAACCTCCTTCTCGCACTAAATTAAGTAATGCAGAAAGATGTACCTTCTCAAGTGGGGGATGATGCTTACTATAATCGCTCAATACCTCTAGTGTTAAACCATGCCTTCGTAGGGCGCGAAATGCATTTTTTTCCCACATTTCTAAGGGGCGAGGAGTGGGAGGTAAAGCGGGGGGACTAAAAAAACTCTGCATTGAATCTGTAATATTTAGTGTTTGAGATTCAGAGGGAACTAACTTGATTATACTTTTTTCGTTAAAACCACAATCCTTTATGCTTTTATCTTCTTTCAATATTATCCCATTATTACCATCGTCATTACATAGTACTATGTTATACTCACGCTTATAATCCTGAAAAAATATCACTCTTAAATCCCGAATAGAGGCGCTGGGATCTGCATCGATTTTTAAAGTTTTTTCCATGGGATCTGTAATAAAAAGTATCATATTTCGACCTATTTCTATTTTATTAGAATGCTAGGTTAAAACAAAAATTATGCCGCTACCACTGTAAAAGCATTTATCGCGAGACACTTGGTGTTTGCACGTTTTTTAATAAGAGAGCTCCAGAAGGTTTTTTTAAGGAACCTTGATACAACATAGGCGTTTTCTCTTTTGCACTTTGTTCTAGAAATACAAATTCTTCTGAATTGATCCAAAAAGGACTCCATGCAAATAGACCTTTGAGGGTAATTCGTGTGGCTTTCCCAGAATCAATATTAAGGGTCCATAGTGCGGGCGGAGGTCCATCCCAGTTTTTTCTGTAAATGTTCTCATCCATGTCTACATCCATAATCAGTGTTTTACCATCAGGAGAGGTGTGGATACGAGAACCACTACTCATGCTACTTCGAGGGATAATTGACTCTAAACTCCATTTTTTTATTAGATTACCCCGCAAATCCATCCATGAAATTGAATAAAGATCATGACTGAAAAAAGACTTGCCATCATTAGCCCAGGTTGGACTGTATTGATTATTGGTATTTTTTATTAAATGATATCCGCTGCCATCAACGTTGATTAATGCCAAATGCCAATCATTATCAACAAAAGTATTAAACAGTAATCTTTTGCCATCAGCTGACCAAACTGGATTAAAGTTGTTTTGGGAAGGTATGTTATTTAACTGAGTTACCTTGCCCGATGAACGTTCTATTATTGCCAAATAACGGTTATTAGATGATTTATCGACATTGTAAGCAATATATTTTCCATCTGGTGAAATTTCAGGTATATAGCCGTTAGTCATTTTTCGAATATTGCTACCATCTATATTTGCGGTCCAAATAGATCCAGCACGTTCAAAAGCAATCGTAGGCAATGCATGAGTAACGAGAGAACAAAATAAAGATAATAGAAAAGTGTAGATTCTCATAGGAAGCAATCTCCCATAAATTAAAATGGATAGCACATTTTGATCTGATAAATCTCATAAGATCAAATTCAAAAAAATTTTCTATGGTTTTCGCCTCATTATTATACGTGATTATATATTTTACAACACTGTTTGTTCTGCTATCATAACGCATAAATTAAGGAACATTTGTTGATTAGTGGCATGCTATTATGCCAACTGAAATTAATGGAGTAAAAAAACAATATCCATTATGAGATCATAATTTATGTCAATAATAAAACAATTAAATGAACAGATAACAAAATTCAAAAGACAAACTGCAGAAATTCGTTCGCAAGCAGAAGCTTGTTTTATGGCTTCCCATACCACACCATCTACCACACAACTTTATGATTTTGCAGATATGTTGAGTTGTCTTTCCTATGCAACAAAAAATACCATTGATAAGATTAGTGTACTTTTTCAAACCGCACATAATCAATTAACTGATGCAGAAAAACAAGCTTTGTGGACTTTTTTATTTGAGTATTGTCAGTTAATAGATAAAAGCGTTGCTTATCTCCAGAATACTTTAGGAAATGATTATTCGATTTCCGATGTGCTTAACACCAGTAAACAAAATCAGGAAATTGTTCGAGATTTGATTCTCTCTATGGAGTTTAAACCAGTCCACATCTATGGTTGCGAACAGACTCCAATTGATGTATCAAGTAGTCTATTTAATCCAGTAAGCGTTAACAAAAAGGAAGTTACTAAACCAAGTTTTATCAGTAATCTGATCACAAGAATCTGCCTGAAAGAGGTGAACCGTGTAGCAGAAACTGAAGAATCAATTTCTAATAATCTTAAAAGCACCCTACTCTCTGCACCTAATGATGTATTCAATTATCCCCTACGAGTTGATAAAAAAACAGTTGTTCAAGCCGTGGAGTATTTAAATCCTAACACTACGGATAAATGGCTTATCGTCGTGGGAGGAGCAGGTGCCTCATATACCAATATGTTGCCTGTAACCAAGGAGCTTGCTTCCCAAGGGCATTATAATTTTTTAGTCGTTGACTATTTGGCTGAAAAACCAACCTCTTTTTCCGATCCCGTGAAAATCATTTTAGCTGCAGCACAATTTTTATTAGAGAAAAAAGGTGTTAAAGCTAACGATTTGGTTTTAGTGGGCCATTCAAACGGTGGTCGTATCGTGTCTGAGGCGGGTACTTTCTTACCTGGCTGTCGCGTTATTACTAATAATACCTACACCAGCTTGGAAGAGGTTATTGTAAATAATGTGCTGCATGCAGTTGAGTTTCTTAAAAATGCAGGCTTTTCAGTCAATAAATACAGTGCAGAAATTATTAATTCTGTTACTGATTTTCTTAAAAAATATCATCTGGATGAAAAAATTCTTCATGTCCTTCGTAAAGCGCTCGAAGAAACTAATAATAGTTATCAGTCTGAGAAAGTAAAAACGAAAATCGCTGATCATCAATTTGCCGCTGTTTATACTGAGCCCGCCATGGAGCATGATAGTTCAGGCCAAAAACTACCTAAACTAGGTGGAGATAGACTATTATTTGAAGCTAGCGATGGTGTAGTGCAAGCACAAAAGGCAAAAAAACAATCTCTCGAACAACGTAGGCTATTGAAAGAAAAAAATAGGCTATTCAACTCCAATAACAGTAATGCCTCAGAAAATCCTGAAGTTACTGCTATAAAGTGCAAAGACAGCCCAGATCCCATGCATCGCGGGCATCACCTAGTATTGAAAGGGGTCACTCCTTCTCGAATACAAAATACCCACAATGTAATTGATGCCGGATTACTCAATGTGGCTCTTGATGAATTAGAAAAACAAAAAAATTATAAACCGCTTACATTGCAGGAGCAATTGCAGTGCCTATTAGAAAAATATGACTTGTCCGATGAGCAGGAGCATTTGCTACCACCAGCAGGAATTGTTCTGACTTCAGATGAGCGCTTTTTACTAATAAAAATAATGGCTCAACTAAAGAAAAATCCCCAACAAGCTGACATGCCAACCCAGATGCAACTGATGCGTCTGTTCCAAGCCAATGATGTAGCTGCTGATATAATCAGCTCTTACAAACCTGCTTTAGATAAAATGATCTGGGGTAATGATCTGGCCGAATATAAAAAAGGAATGAAGTTTTTTAAAGATCGCCTTGATACTTTAGGTGAGCGAAGTATTGCACCAGATCCACGTTTACATGGAACAGGCTCTTATCTCACTAAAAACTTAGCAGATAGCATTTTAAAAAGATTGAACAATTATCATGACAATCTGCCTAGTTACGGCCCCGGCTTGTTTGATTCCTCTTGCTCAGCAAGTGTAAGACGACATGGATTATTATCAAGAGTAACTGTTTCTGATTTAGATCTCAGTCGAGTATCCCCAATGATTCGGGCATAATAACCGCTCAGAATGCATATGCTTTAAAAGGCATATGCTCATTTTTCGTAACAGTTCATGGGATATGTTATACGAGGATACCTCTTTATTATTTTCTTTTATTGCTGTTTATAAGAAATGGCCTCAATGATCATTGAGGCCATCTGAAGACTCATTACCCTGCAACAAATGCAGAATTTGGTGTACTGCTTTTCTCCTTATAAGCGACCAGAAGAAACCCTGCGATACCCAGTGCCAGAGTGACAGGAATCACTCCAATACCATAAACAAAAGCTTGCGTGACATGAGTTCCACCGTAAGAATTAACGACAAAACCGATAGCTGAATGGAACCCATAACCAAAAATCATAATAATCATGTTAGCAATAGCTGTAGTTAAGCCCGCAAGATTTTCTGGTACATAAGTAGACACTTTATAAATAGCCAGAATCTGGTAGGCGCAACATACTCCAACCGCAATAAAGCTTACGGTAATAGTCGGAACAGTTAATACACCCGCTACTAGAGCGGCAAAAGTCAGGAACATAACACTACCGGCAACGATAATTGTCCCCAAGTAATACCCCGTTTTCTCTGCGATTAAACTTAAAATAGGCGAACCAAAGCACATACCTATGTAAATCATAGAAGGAAGGTAGTTCGCTGTTGCTGGATTTAAGCTATAGGCTTGCTTTAAAAACCCAGAACCCCAAACATCAGAGAATCCCTCTAAAGGTCCCAACATCAGTCCAGAAAAACAACATAACATAATCACTTTTTTATTGGTAAATACCGTTTTGATGTTTACAATAACGCTATCATGCTCAGTGGATTTGATATCTGGAACAATAAAATAAGTAACACAAGCCAATAACGTTCCTATGACAACAAAGATTTCTACAACCATTTTATAGCCCAAGTGAGCACACATGTAACTTACTGGACCGCCTCCATAAACAGCTCCTATAAGTCCTATCATCACGGAAAAGCTCAACATACGAGGAAAATGCTGTTCCTTAAATGTCATACGTATTATTTTGAATGTCCCTAAAATTGCGGCAGATGAGCCAATCCCTATCATTGCTCTTCCTACAAGAGGATATACCCAATTCTCCGCGAAGATAATAGGAAGCAAGCCAACTACTGTAAGTAAAATACACGCGGTCATTACTTTTCGTGGGCCAAAACGATCGAGCATGATGCCAATAGGTAAATGCATTAAGGAATAACCTATGTAATAGACACCAGAAAATTGCCCAAAAACAGCTGCATCGATGTTAAATTGTTGGGTAATGTCATCAAGCATAATATTGGGCATTACTCTTAAAATGTATTGGTATGCATAAAATATGGATACAACTATCCATACAAACCAGGCAAGAACTCGTGAATTAGACATCTTAATCCTCAAAAAAGCCTCAAATGAAGGCACTGTAGCAAAATCATGACCAGATATTATTTTACCTCATCTCCTGCAAAATTATCTTGCAAATAAGGGGAATGAAACAGCTTTTTTGAATATTTATTTCATAAAAAAAGAAAAATTTAAAATATTATGCTATCTTGTAAAAAATAATCACAACTATTTATGGCAAAAAAGTAGACCTATGGACAGAACTGATAAAAAAATACTTCAAATTTTACAATCAAACTGTCAAATAAATAATCAAGATTTGGCGGAAATGGTCGCCTTATCCCCCTCGTCCTGTCTTCGTCGGGTTAAATTGCTTGAGGAACAGGGGTATATAAAAAAACAGGTTGCCCTTCTTGAACCAGAAAAAATAGGGTTAAAGCTCACCGTAATTGTTTTAGTTGGTTTAAATAGCCACCAGCCGAGTGTGATGAATAAGTTTGAAGAAACTATCCGTTTTCTTCCTGAAGTGACTCAATGCTATTTAATTACGGGACAATCTGCTGATTATTTATTAAAAGTCATAGTACCCGATCTCAATGCGTACCAATCGTTTTTATTAGGTAAATTAACCTGCATTAATGGAGTTGGTAGTGTTCATTCTAGTTTTATTTTACGCAATATCTGCGAAACAACAGCACTTCCTCTTGATCTATTGGATTCTGGACTTTCGGCAAACGTGCGTGACTAAAGACAGAGCGGTTGTTTAGCCTATAGCCTCAATGATTTTAGGAGG
>DAIAOV010000084.1 GCA_027437055.1 Legionella sp.
AATCAATTTGAAAAGCAGAGCGATTTTTTAATGAAAGTTGCTTAACTGGGGTGTAACAATTTGGTTGACCACGTCAGATAGCAAAATAAATGATGGGAGATAATAGTATATTTGTACGAATAATTTAAATATTATCTTAATTTGCTTAAAGTATGTTTTTTCCCCGTTACAATCCTATCTAATTCTATATATAATGTTTGTTTTAATTACTAAATCAACAGATTATGCTAACGGTTATTATCATCACTAAAAATGAAGAGGCGAACATCGGGCGATGCTTAAAATCGGTAGTCAGTTTTGCTGATGAAATTATAGTTCTTGACTCCGGAAGTACTGATAATACAGTGGCCATAGCGCAACAATACACAGATAACGTTTTTTCTACTGATTGGCCTGGTTATGGTATCCAAAAGCAAAGAGCGTTATCACGGGCGAGAGGCGATTGGATATTAAATCTTGATGCTGATGAATCAGTAACCCCTGAATTACAAGAAGAAATCAAAGAAGCGATTACTTCTGGGGATGCTGATGGATATAGAGTTCCGATACAGATGATTTTTTATAACCAACCTTTAAAATATTCTGCTAGTCCGAAACGACATATTCGTTTATTCAAGCGAGTCAATGCTGTTTATAGTAATGATATAGTCCATGAAAAAATTTTATTGCCCCCTAATGCTAAAGTAGCAAAAATTAAAAATGGAATTATGCATCACTCTTATAAAGATGTGACACATGTTCTTTATAAACTGAATAAATATTCTTCTTATAGCGCTAAAATTCGCATTGAGTCAGGAAAAGATACCGGATTTATTCGAATTTTTATTGGCACTGGTTGGATGTTTTTTAGATGTTTCATCTTGCAACGAGGGTTTTTAGACGGAAAACTTGGTTTTTTATTCGCTCTTTTTAGTGCTCAAGGAACGTTTTATCGTGGCATCAAACAGTTATATAGAGATAAAAATATAGATAGATTACCAAAATTAGCAAAAGAGAGTGAGGATATATTGTGAGGTTATTTGCTGTACAATCTATGGCTGTTTTCGTAGCCGGGATATTTATTACTTTATTTACATTTTTTTTACCAATTAGCCCATCTTTAAAATCAGTTTTTTTAGTATGCTGTCTCCTTTTTATTATATTGACCCCTTCTTATAATAAATATTTATTGTATACAGTGAATACTCTATGGGGACGGGCTGTGATTGCTCTATTCCTTTATATTGTAGTTGCCTGTCTTTGGAGTGAAGCACCTTATTCCATGCGAGCCATGGTTGTTGGTAAATACATTAAGTTGCTTTATCTTCCAATTTTAGCAGTCGGTTTTATCCATCCTAAGTTGCGAGTGACCTGTGTTAATAGCTATTTGGCGGCCATAGTAATTACATGCATTATTTCTGTTTTGAAATCAAAAGGAATTTTTTTAGTAGGTGATCCTGGAGAGGTATTTTATAACCATATTATCACAGGATTTATGGTAGCTTTTGGTTCTTATTTATCTGGATTATTTGCTTTTCGTTCTACAGGTAAGGCTCGAATTGCTTATATAGTTCTTACTTTAATAACTAGCTACCAAGTCTTATTTATAAACACTGGTAGAACAGGTTATGTAATCTATTTCATATTAATGGCTTTATTATTATTGCAACAGTTATCTCTTAAGAAAGCAGGGGTGGGTGTTTTGTTATTTTGTGGTGTAATGGCCATTGTTTATCATGAAAGCGCCATTATGCAGATAGGAGCCAAGAATTTAGCTAGTGATATCAAGTTTTTGCAGCAAAATAAAGAGAACACTTCATTGGGTTATAGAATACAATTCCATAATTATGCAAAATCATTATGGGCTACCCATCCTCTGATTGGTATAGGCACTGGCAGCTTTAAGTATCGTTTTAGTAAAGATAATCCTGTCCCATCATGGGGGACAGAACTGACCGATCCTCATAGTCAATATTGGATGATTCTCGCTGAGCAAGGGATAATTGGTTTAGTGCTATTATTGGTCTTCTTAGGCAGTTTATTCATCACTGCGTTTAAACTTCAGGAAACACGCTCCATAATTTTAGGCATTTTGGTTGCATTTGGTATAGGCTCCTTTTCGGATACTATTCTATGTTATTCAACCGCGGGCTTTATATTAATATTGATGAGTGCTCTGTCTTTTGGCGAGCTGCTTGAAAAACATGCTAGTAAGAAAGTTCAGGAAAATGAGCCTGTTTCTAATTTATTGGCGACTCAACAAGTTTGATGTTAACTTAAGGTAGGCCGGGCAACAAATTGCCCGACGTGTAACCGTTCTCCAAGATTCGAGATCACACCCTGAACAGTCAATGGCGTCAACTTAAGCTACGCGATCCGAGTCGTAACCGTTCGCAGCTCGGATTGTTCCCGAGGTTATTGAGAGGTCTTAAGTTGACGCCATTACCTGAACGGTTAGCGTAGCAAAGAGGGGTGACACTTATTACTTGCTATCCATATAAGATAAAGACGGCCATAAATGATAGAAATGATGTACAGGCCCATGCCCTTTACCTATATTTTGGTTCTGTCCTGCAAGTATGGCGTGGAATAAATAATTTTTTGCGTGTTTGCAGGCTTTGGTTATACTCATCTTTTGTGCGAGACACGATGCTATTGCTGCAGAAAGGGTACAACCAGTTCCATGAGTGTTTTTTGAATCTATCCTCGGACTAGTGAACCATTGCTGGACTCCATCCACACCTAATAATAAATCATTCGATTCAGAGGTGCTTAAATGGCCTCCCTTTAATAAAACGTACTTAGGGCCAAAATCAAGTAGCTTTTTAGCGACAGCCATCATTTGTTCGCTATTACTGGCATTGATACCAGTGAACGTATGGGCTTCAGGAATGTTAGGAGTTATTACTGTAGCAAGTGGCATAAGCAATGAAATTAAGGTATCCACTGCTTCAGGAACTAATAAATGATCACCGCTTTTAGCTAGGGTTACTGGATCAAGAACTATGGGAATTCCTATAGCTTTTTCTTTTAGGAATGAAGCAACTAATTCAATAATTTGACTATTAAATAACATACCAATTTTAATGCTATCAGGGATGATATCATCAAAAATAGCATGGAGCTGTTCTTCGATTGCTTGTAAAGGAATATCATAACAGCTTCTTACGCCACAGGTATTTTGAACGGGCAATGCGGTTAAAACAGTCATACCATAACAACCAAAAGCAGAAAAAGTTTTTAAATCAGCTTGAATCCCCGCCCCTCCAGAACCATCAAAACCTGCAATAGATAAAACTTTATAAGGCATTTAATTTAGTGTCCTCTGTTAATCAATAGTTGTCTTTGTAGCTGTTCACGTGATGAATGAGGTATTCGATCAAATCATGCGTGTCTTGTCAACTAAAACTTAAAGCTAGTTGAAAGACGACGTGAGGGAGCTTCTGAATGTAGTATAGACAATATAGCTTGATATTTTTGTCAATTATGGTGACCCAAAGTGATAATTTGCTGAAGGAACATCTTTTAAATGGTAATTTAATAAACTAAGAATATCTTTATATAGCTCCTTTCTTTGAACACTAGGGCGCTCAGATTCAAAAAAAGTAGCGGTGCTTTTTTCTGGCTGTTCTGCTTGCAATTTCACTACTATTTTATTACCGACAGAGATAAACTTTTCCATATTAAGTGGCTCAGAAGCAAGCGCTTGCTCAATAAGATCGCAAATCTGCGTTAACACGGGATCGTGGTCATAATCCTTAGAATTTTGTATATCTGAATAAATAGTTTTCAATATGACTTTATGCGCTTTTTCTTGTATCAAATTACTAATATCAACACATAAATCGTGGTCTGTTACGATGCATTTATATTGTTGGCTTCTCGGCTTACGATCATATTTAAACAGAGTGGCTAATTTATTAAGATAGTCCAAACTATTGGTGGCATTAATGTACTGAATAATTAATTGGGTAAGTACGTGCTTTCTTTCCAATGGTTCTGTTGGATTTTCTGGATATTTTTCAAAATCTGCAGATAATTGCAAATAGAGTTTTTTCTCATAAACTGCTCTGAGTATCTCTATCCAATAGGGGGTATTTTCTGTTAACTCTTCATCTTCTTCGAATTGAAGTTTTTCAAGCATCTTTGATGTAAATTCTAGGTTATTGTACTTATTTAATAAAAAATATAAGAGCTCTTTACTTTGTTTTCTTTTTTCATCTCTATTTTTTGAATCATCTGTGCCTATTTGCTTTAAAGTATCTCTAAAATTTTCATAGATCTTGCCATCTAGTTTCTGAATAATCCTTGTTAAATTAGGATTTTCCTTGAGGCGCTTTTCTTGGGCTGATTTGGAGAACCACCAGTCACTAGGTAAAAGTCCAGATCGCAGCTCGCAAAGATCATTAAGGTTAATTGAATTTGCAATATAATGATCTAATAACGCAGAAACATCTGGAGACAACTTCACCAGTACCAATACCGTATCTAAACCTCTTAAATTATTGGGAGCTGTTTGCGAAGTGGGTTCACGAGGGGTATTTTGTTCAACCGCATCTCTAAGCCCCTCTATAAGCTTTCTATATCTTAATTTGTCATCAATTTGCTCAGCAAGAGAATGGTTGCCATTATTATGTTCATGCAAGAAAAGAAAGTGAATATCTCCTTTCAATAAAGATTGAGCTTTTTCTAAGTAATATACGCTCTTATTCGTTCTAAGAAACTGATTAATTAAGACCCCAGCACGCTTGCTTTTATCTTTAACCTCATCATTTGATGCGATTGATCTCATACTAGAAATAAAGCGTTCAAAACTTTGTTCGTTTTGATTCAGTAAACCACCTTCTAGAGGGATCGAGCGACGATGAAAAGTCGTCTGATTTGTATCAAAAGCGTGTTGTCCTTTCTTCCTCAGTTTGTTTAACCAGGTATTATCACACTTAGCGCTTATATCAATACCCGCGATTTCTCCATTAAGTTGAGTGAATAACGGACCGCGAGTAACATGAAGTGAATCAATATGCTGTTCAAGGGTTTCATCACCAATGAAGCGCTTTAAGTATGCCTTGACCGCATGTTTAACTACACCTGGCCCAGCCTCTATTGTTCTTCCACGTCTTTGCAGTGGGAACCTTTCTTTGCCAGGAAAAGGGAAGCGTTTTGAATCCATGGCATTGGAATAAGGGCCAAACTGCTTTCTTAACTCCCTATCCGCGAGATTTTCTTCATCAAGCCTTTGATATTTAACTAAAGTCTTGTCTATAGCCATTTCCATAATCTCATGATTAGGCAGTACTTCAATGATATCTCCATTAAACTTGTTTACTCTAATTTTTGGCTTAGACTCCTCACCAGAAAATTTACGAATGAGCTCAAATTCACCGTGAATCTTAATACCAAAGGGCAAGTTATCCACTTTTAGCATTGAATCAGGTTTTAATTTAAATTTAATGTCTGTATCAAAATAAATTCCTCCTTCCTGTCTAAGTATTTCTATTCTTAATAAGTCGGATACTGCCGAAAGATTATTAAAACCTACCATTTCTCTGTCAATATAGGACCAATACCTATTCGCTTTAGAGGGAGTATCGCTGTAAAAACGGTCTGTTTCCATTCTCGCTTTTAATTCATTGATGTTTCTTAAGCGTAAATTAGGAACATTAATATCGTAACGAGATGAGGTTTTGGTGTAGTTCAGTTTGTTATCCAACCAAAGGTTAATTTCAAATCCGCTTCTTTTGGCAACCTTTGCTAAATTTTGAATTGAGCGAAGATAATTGGGAGGAATGGGTCCTCCAACCCAGATGAAATGTATTTTCTTAGGAGGTAACTCATCGTTTTTCTTGTATTTATCAGCAGAATCTTTTAATTGTTCATTTTTCTCTTCCATTGGAGTATCCCCTAATAAAACTCAGCGCATTTATCTCTCTGTAGTAAGTTTTCGAAGAAGTCTATTAAAATCTGGTAGCAAATTAAGTCTGCACAATCGCCCGAATAGATTAAATAAAATACTATAAGATCAATTTTAATCCAATGCATATCAGGATTCAAATATGGCCAATATATTTATAAGAGGGTCCTACGGGGATACTGCTATTAAGTTAATCCTACTTTCCTCAAGCCTGAGATTCCTCCGAGATTCAAGATCACACCCTGGACAGTCAATGGCGTCAACTTAAGGAATTTAAGGTAATAGGTAGGTTGGGTTACGCTGCGCTAACCCAACCTACATTTCTTTTTCGACAAGGAATAAAACCCTCTCAAAGATGTACTTTGTAAGCATTTGATTTTACGGGGTTTGTCTTTTGGGATATCTACTCCAAAATTAGGAGATCTCTCGTCATAAACTCTTCGGAGTTGGCGGGGCGTGCTCAGTTACATGTCTTTTGACATTTCTGTTGCAAAATAATTCCAATCAGGATGAAACAAATTATTGATAAATGCTTGTCTGAAAAAACCTGGTACTTGTGAATGTTGCTGAGCTAATTGTCCACACAAACCAAAATAGGCTGTGGCATAAGTTGCTGCTTGGAAATAATTAGGATTAGCACTAGCAAAAGCACTAATTACCGCAGTAAGAGTACATCCCATGCCTGTAATTATTGGCATTAAACTGGAGCCGAAGGGAAGGGTGTGAGATTGAGTACCATCGGTAACATAATCTTCAGGGCCTGTAATCACTATAATTTTCTTTAGATCCTTGGCCAGAGAGGAACCAATACTCATTGCCTTTTCAACAGGATGCATGCTTTCTACGCCCTTAGTGGAACCATTAGCGCCAGATAAAGAAATGATTTCACTAGCATTGCCTCGTATTATATTGGCTAGAGGAAGTAATTGCAGGGCTGCTGAGGTTCTTAGTGTGCTGGCACCGGCACCTACGGGATCTAGAATGACCGGTTTATTGAGTGAGTTTGCAACTTGAGCGGCAAAAATGGCTCGTTCCATAAATACCTGGTTTAATGTACCTATGTTTATATAAAGCGCATGGCTGATATTCACTAACTCTTCAATTTCGTCTATGGACTCGCACATGAGTGGGGCTGCTCCTAAAGCAAGGAGGCTATTTGCCATAAGATCCATAGTGACATAGTTGGTTAGACATAGGACTAAAGGTTTTTTTTCTCTAAGAAAGAATAAAGAGGATTTCATCTGCTCTATCATGTCAACTGCCCCTAATTTTTGCTATCAATAATTTTGCGTAATGTTAAAGCCATTGCAACAGGATCTCTCGCTTCATGTAAGGCACCGATAATAGCAGCACCATAAGCTCCTGCTCCCATGACTTGAGCTAAATTGCTCTCAGTGATTCCTCCTATACCAACTAGGGGATGCTTTGTTTGTTTGCATAGCTGATGAAGGCCATCTATTCCCCAAATAGTTTTTAGGTTTTTTTTATTTTGAGTTGGAAACACTGCGCTGGCAGCTACATAATTTAAATCTAAATTATTCGCCTGTTGCAATTCCTCTTCTGCTTCAATAGATAAACCGATGAGTTTTTTGCTGCCTAGCTTTATTCGAGCTATTTCGGGTGAACCATCAGTTTGACCTAGATGTACTCCACAAGCATCCACCTGTATGGCCAGATCAAGATCATCATTGATGATTAATGGAGTATTATAAGGGGCGAGAACTTGTTTTAGTTGCAGGGCAAATTGCAGTTTAAAAGCGGGTTCTGCATTTTTTTCTCTTAGCTGTACACAGGTCACACCCGAGGAAACACATTTTTTAATAAAATCTAGATAGTCAGCTAATGATGCATTTTCTCTATGCGTGACTAGGATTAACTTATAAAAATCATTATTCATAACAACTCATTAACGAATAACAGGTTCTACCAGGCAGCAACTTTTTCTTCTGGATTGCCTAAGGAGCATTCTTCAGAGATGAAGCCATCATTACAAACAACCAAGCCAGTAGTATCGTAAGTAGGCAATACACCGCCATGCCATAAACAGCATCCTTTTAAGAGCTGAAGATCCATAACTGCGTGAGGGGTACAATAACAGACAGAGTAAAATCCATTGTTACAAACAAGACGTCCTGCAGAAGAGTCGCAATAACTCACTCCCCCCATATTCTTGCAACATGTTTCTGCAAAAACAGGTAAAGCGATTAGATTCAATACACCTGCGAGTAAAAGAGGTTTAAAAGAATGCATCATCAGTTCTCTCAAAATATGTTGATTCTAGAATAACATAGAATTGTAATCAGGCCATAGAGTTTATACTACCATCAACGTGATAGGAAACGATTTGAGGAAGCAGGTCCTTCTATGGCAAATTGCATCAATCCTATTGAAACCATTTTGCGCCGTATGATGAATGAAGCGGATGTTGGCTTGGCTTTCCCTGACTTATTGCAGGATATTATGATCATTAGGTCAATAAAAGTAACATGGTTTCGGGTGGATATAATCTAAATATATAACTGGTAGCAAATCCTGCTAGGAGGCCAAACAAATGGCCTTCCCAGGATACTCCTTTCTCCTTGGGGAAAATACCGAGAAATATACCTGCAAAATAATAGAGGCTGAGCAGTCCTAATATGATTGTGGTCAGTGTGCCATTTTGATAGATATTGCATACTAAAAAGCCCCAATAACCGGTGATTAAGGCGCTAGCGCCTACGTGTAACCCAGGTTTGGCGAAGCACCAAATTGCAAACCCACTAAGCACTGTAATCAGTAGAGTAACAATAAGATAATATTTTAATCCATTGATTAGAATAAAATTACTTAAAACTAATAATGGAATCGAATTAAAAAAAATGTGGTTAAAATTAGCATGCAGCAGCGGGGCAAATAAAATTCCTGGTAATCCATAAACATGCCTGGGTATTATACCCAGTAGCAGAATTTTATTATTGATGAAATGACTGATAAAAAAGATTATCCATGGAATAAGTAATATTATTCCCAGCACTTGCAAATGATTCTGCGTTTGCGCCACAATGGTATTGAGGCTATTAGTTAATTCATCAATCATGATTTTACCGCTGGTTGGCTAGTTGGTTTAACCATTTTGTTTACTGGTACAGCTGGAGCAGTTGCTATATTACGTACAGGTACAAAAAGTAATGGCTCCACCAAGGTTTGGTTAACTATCATAGTCCAATGTAAATGAGGTCCCGTTACTCTGCCAGTCATTCCTACTAAGCCAACTTCTTGACCTTGTTGCACAAGATCACCTGGTTTTACTTCGATTTTACTTAAATGAGCATAAAGTGAAAATACTCCCATTCCGTGGTCGATGATTACGGTATTACCAGTAAAAAAATAATCCCCTGTTTCTACTACTTTACCTTGACTCACTGCATGAATGGGTTCACCTTCTTTCGCTGCAATGTCTAGTCCTGAGTGAGGATCTCGAGGCTCTTTATTATAGACCCTTTTTAATCCAAATAAGCTGCTAATAGGACCGCGAATAGGTGCTTTAAACTGTTGTTGAAATGGATTGATATCAGTATAGCTAGAAAAAATTTCAGCTAATTTTTTTGTTTCTTTATCGATGCGCACTTTATCTTCTGGTTGAGGATCTACTTTGCTTATATCTTTTATTTTTAAATATTGAGTATTATAAAATTTTTCGCTCACATGGAAGGGGACTGTCGTATTAACCGGTTTTGATATGGTTAAATATTGAATAGAGTCTTTACTATTTAAAGGTATCGCGACTATGAGTAACCATTGATTCGGTTTATCACTCGGTAATACAGGAACGCGCTTGCCTTGAAAATAAGCTTCTGGCTCTTTATTAATATCAATAGGTATTATGGTTAATCCGCCATTAACGGAATGGTTTTCTGGTAGTACTGTCGCGCATGCAAGATTTGATATACAAAAGAGCAGAAAAAAAGCAATATTTTTTATTTTCATTCTCAATTAGTCCTTAATATGAATCCCTAATCCTAGAAAAAGCAGTTAAGTCCTACTGCATCTTCAATACCCTTATCTTACTTGCTACGGACTCAATTGTTTTTTCTAGTATTATTAGGGTTTAATTTGAGTTACTTCACACTCTAAATTACCTTTTGCCAAGCGAATTTCTATAGCATCACCAATTTTTAGTTGTTCCGTAGTATAGAGCACTTTATTCTCTTTAGTGGCTATTGCATATCCTCTGTCCAGTGTAGCTAATGGACTGACAGCATGTAAAGTTGCTAGATTATTATTTAGCCTATATTTAAGATGATTGATTTTAATTTGTATTTTTTGAGTTAATTGCTCAGTGATTTGTGCTAGGCGAATCTTAGTTTGTTGAATCAATGTATTAGGGTTTTGTGCCTGTAATTGATTGGAATACAAATACACTTGATTTTTTTTCTGGCTAATTAGGTGAATCAAATTAGCGATAAGGCGTCGTTCCAGATAATCAAGGGTTTGCCAATAAACAGCTATATTTTGCCTAGGAGATGATATTTTATCAGTTAAATGTTTTAGTCTTAGTTGATGACCATGCATGATTCGGTTCATTGCGCTATGTAAACGTGACATAGAGTTGTTGAGCAGATTGAATAACTCAATGCTATTGGGGGTTACAGCCGCCGCCGCAGCTGTTGGTGTTTCTGCCCTGTAGTCTGCTACAAAATCGGCAATGGTGAAATCGGTTTCGTGTCCAACTCCAGAAACTATAGGAATAGTACTGGCAGCAATTTCTCTTGCTAATTGCTCATCGTTAAATGCCCATAAATCTTCAAGGCTACCCCCACCGCGAGCAAGAATAAGGACATCACAACGAGCATCAGTATGTGCTAATTGCAATGCCTTTATTAACTGTTGAGGAGCAGTTGTACCTTGAACCTCACTAGGGTAGATAATAACCTTGGCCAAAGGAAAGCGACGAGCTAAAGTAGATAATATGTCACGAATTGCAGCACCACTGGCTGAGGTAATCACTCCTATTGTTTGAGGCATTGTCGGTAGAGCCTTTTTTCTAGATTGCAGAAATAGTCCTTCTGCTGCCAGTTTATTTTTAAGTTCTTCAAAGCGTTGGTAGAGTGCTCCTAAACCTGATTCGGTTAATTGTTCTACAATTAATTGATAATCTCCCCTTGCTTCATAAAGACTTAATTTTCCACTTGCTACTACTTGTTGCCCATCACTCAGTTTTGGAGCAATAGAGCCCATATGGCGGTTTTTAAAGAAAACACAGCGAACTTGGGCATTAGCATCTTTTAACGTAAAGTAGAAATGACCTGAAAAGGGTTTGCTGAGGTTGGATACTTCTCCTTCCACATGAACTATGCCTATTTCATTTTCAAGATAGCTTTTGACTTGCTTATTGAGTTGACTTACGGATATAACTAAACATTGTTCTGGCATAAAAAGATAATCCTATGAATCTGAAGAGTTGCTTACTATTCCCCATTACTTTAAATAGCATTACGATTTGTTTATGGTAGCAGATTGTTAGACCTCTTTCCAAACTCGCCTACAGACTTGTATTGAAAAAAAACATGAGAATCAGTTATGATTGCGTCCTTAAAAATATAAAATAATAGCAATCAAATGAATTCTTTTGGGAAACGACCAATACTTCTTGTTTTATGTCTTGTTGCCACGGGCTTAACTGGATGCGTTGATTTATCAAGGGCTAAATTAAGTCCTGAAAAGAAGGCCGCTTCATATTCCATGCATTCCTCTAAGACCCATTCGGAAAAAAATAAAACCAAAATCCGTACTTCTAAATCTCAAGGTGAAGTTCATACCTTGCTGGGCGGTTTGGGTGTGTTTAGCATGGGTATGAGTGATATTCGGAATGAGGTTGCTAAACACTATAGTAAGGTATCTGCTTCGAGTAATATGTGGTATAATGGCGGTGACGTAGCGTACTCTATAAAACACTATTATTATACTCACAAAAAGCATAGGCCTATTATTTTGGTAGGGCATTCTTTAGGGGCTAATGAACAAATTAAAATAGCTCGTAACCTTAATGAAGCAGGTATTCCGGTAGATCTTCTTGTTACTGTGGATGCGGTATCGCAAACTATAGTACCTCCTAATGTCAAACACGTACTTAATGTATATAAGACCGGTTATGTTCCTATGTTTAGTGGGCTCAAATTGAGGGCGGTAGATCCTAGAGCGACTAAAATTGAAAATATTAATGTTGATGATTTAAAGGGAGTTCATGTCAATCATTTTACTATTGAAAAAAATCCAATGGTACAAGCGATGATATTAGATGAAGTTAAAAAGGTGTTAGTTGATGGTAACAAAAAAGGAGCCTAACGGGCTAAATCCACGTATTTGTGTCATTGGAGCGGGTCCAAGTGGTCTTGCTGCGATTAAAAATCTTCAAGAGCAGGGTTTAACCAATGTCACCGTTTTTGAAAAAAGCAATCAGATCGGTGGTAATTGGGTTTTTGATGAGCGTAATGAACATTCTAGTGTTTATGAAACAACCCATATTATTAGCTCTAAACGTTGGTCAGAATTTGAAGATTTTCCTATGCCAGCGGATTATTCTGATTACCCCTCTCATGCTCAACTTTTACAGTATTTTAGAAGCTATACGCAACATTTCTCCTTAGATAAATACATACGATTCAACAGTACTGTTTTAAAAGCAACATGCAATGACAGTAAACAATGGTATGTGGTTTATGAAGATGAGCACGGCGTGCATCATGAGTATTTTGATTATTTATTAGTAGCTAATGGCCATCATTGGGATCCAGTTATGCCTGAATACCCAGGAGAATTTGATGGGCAAATACTCCATTCTCATCAATATAAAAAGGCCCAGGTTTTTAAAGATAAGCGAGTTCTTGTTGTTGGTGGAGGAAATTCTGCTTGTGATGTTGCCGTTGAAATATCGCGCATTGCTCCACGAGTTTGTATTAGCATGCGTAGGGGATATCATATTTTCCCTAAATTTGTTTTTGGAAAACCTACAGATGATGCAGTGGCCAAAATTCAATGGTTTCCCTCTTGGCTAAGGCAGAAAATTATTGCTTTGGTCATTCGAGTTTTACAAGGACGCTATCCGAAATATAAATTAATGAAACCGGATTGCGGACCTTTAGAAATACATCCTACTATTAATTCGGAGTTGTTATATTTCATTCGTCATGGAAAGATAATGCCTCGTACAGGTATTACAAAATTTGAAAAAAGCACCGTTCATTTTACTGATGGCACCCAAGAGGAATTTGACACAGTGATTTTTGCTACAGGGTATCAGGTTAGTTTCCCTTTTTTTGATAAGGATTGTTTAGATTTTAGTAACGCGACTAAAATTCCTTTATATAGAAAGATGATGCACGCAGAATTTGATAACCTTTATTTCATTGGTTTGTGTCAACCTCAGGGGTGTATCTGGCCGCTTGCTGATTATCAATCCAAAATAGTAGCGCGCATTATTTCCGGGACTCTAAAAAGGCCAGAGCAGCTACATCAAAAAATTGCGGAAGAAATAAATAAACCCCATTATCGTTTTAAATCCAATAGACGCCATGCTTTAGAAGTGGATTATCATATTTTTAGGCGTGAGTTATTGGATATGTTGCGTTAAAGAGAGGGCGCTCATGTAGATACTGTCTTTAAAGGCAAGCAAAATTTTCATTAAAAGGTTGCTTGCTTTTAAGAACTCCAAAAATGATATG